>NZ_CP137761.1:303666-607333 GCF_033449965.1 Bacillus sp. T3 | reverse complement strand
TCGATCAATGTTGAAAAGAGCACTGTCATGACGAATAGTAAAGGGGCTCGTTTAGATCAATTTGAGCAAGTGAGCCAATCTCTCCAACAGAATAGAAATTTTCTTGAGACTTCATTAGGACGGAATGTCGGCGTAATTAATAGAGGCTTTAATATGGGAGAAAACTCATCGCATCCTGCTCTTTTATTTGCCATATCCGGAATGGTTGAGACAACCGTTATTAATGAAAATGTTTTAGGTCCGTTAATGAATATGTCTCCACCTAATTCGAGTCTGCCTCTTTTAACCTATTTAAAAGAATCGGTTCTCTCTGTGGCAGAAATTGAGTATGAAATTAATCTTCATCTAATCGCCAATGAACTTTTCGGTGGGAAAATCATTGTTTTTATCGAAGGCGAGGATGCTGCGCTTGTTATTAATGCACAGGCGTGGGAAATGCGAGGAATCGAACAGCCTATTACCGAAACAGTGATAAGGGGTCCCAGAGACGCTTTTACTGAAGACCTTTCAACTAATATCTCACTGCTAAGAAGGAGAATCCGTAATCCAAACCTGCGCTGTGAGCCTTTCATAATTGGGAAGCAAACTCATACAAAAATCGTAATTGCTTATATTGACGGAATTGTAGACACAGAGATTTTAACAGAAGTGTATCGGAGACTGGAGAATATTGATATAGATTCAGTTTTAGAATCTGGCTATATTGAACAATACATCGAGGATGCTCCCTTTTCTATTTTTCCTACGGTCGGCAATCAAGAAAAACCAGATATTGTCGCCGCCCAATTGCTCGAAGGAAGAGTTTCGATTTTTGTTGATGGTACTCCAATTGTTCTAACTGTTCCCTACTTGCTGATTAATCATTTTCAAGTTTCTGAGGACTATTTTTCAAGACCGTATTATTCAAATTTTGTCCGTGTGTTGCGCGTCGTAAGTTTCTTTATTTCCACCTTATTGCCTGGAATTTTTGTTGCAATCCAATATTATCATCCGATCCTAATCCCTTTTTCATTGCTCGTTAAATTCTTTGTAACAAGAGCCAACGTTCCATTTCAGCTTTATATTGAAATCATTGTTATGCTGATTGTTTTTGAGATTATTCGTGAATCCGGCCTTAGGATGCCAAAGCCTGTCGGTCAAGCGGTCAGCCTTGTCGGAGCCCTCATTTTAGGAGAGGCAGCTGTACAAGCTGGCTTAGTTGGTATACCAGTTGTCGTTACGGTGGCTTTAGTCGGTATTTCGTCTTTTCCAGTAAATTCACTCTCAGAACCAATCAGTTTATTACGAATCGTGTTTGTCATTGCCGGCGCAACCTTTGGTCTGTTTGGAATCCTGATTGTCGGGATGATTGTAGTCAGTCATTTGGCCTCACTAAGATCCTTTGGTGTACCCTTTACCGCTCCACTTTTTCCAATCAAAATCCAAGATTGGGGAGATAGTATGATGCGACTTCCACTTTGGCTTCTTACTAGACGCCCGGTTACCTTTAAGTCTCGAAATCCTGTCAAACAAAAGTTAGGGGGGCTTTCTGGTGAAGGACGTAGAGGAAAAGAATAAGCATCCAATATTATTATTTTGTATCCTGCTCACAATTGTTTTTCTTTTATCCGGATGCAATAGAGAAGAACTCGATGGGATGGTCATTCTCTCAGCAATCGGAATTGACCAAATCGAGAATGACAAAGTAAAGCTGACGCTTGCATTAATTGACACTAGGCCAACTGAACAGCAGGAAGCAAAAGGGATCCATGTCTATACCAGTGAAGGCGATACGATTTTTGATGCTGCACGAGCGTTGATTGATAAAGTCGGAAAACAACCAATATGGCCCTATATTAAAATTGTTGTCCTCGGCCAGTCCGTGACAAAGACGAACATCCTTCCTTATTTAGACTTTTTAAATCGAAACAATGCCGTTCAGCCAAATCCTTATATTCTTTTATCAAAAAAGGATGCCAGTGACATTATTAAAGCCAAGGTTGACTTCTCTTCGATTCCCGCTGTGATTATCGAGAAAATGCTTGAGCAACAAGGCGAAGTTGCATTCACACCTGCTATCAAACTTCACCAGTTTACAGAGATGATGCTATCTCCAAAGCGGGTTGGCTATTTGGCCATTATTGATACCGTGAAAAAAGGGAAAGAAGAGATGCCAAAAATTAAGAATACAGGAGTCATTAAGGATGCAAAGTGGGTTGGTAATTTAAATACTCAAGAAACAAGAGGACTGCTTTGGCTAAAAGATGAGGTAAAAGGCGGCATTCTTGTTATTCCAGCTTTACAAGGAACTGGAAAAATCGGATTAGAAATACTGGACCAAACAAAGTTAGACATTAAACCAAAATTTGCACATGGTAGCATTCAATCAATTAACGTTGAGTTGAATTGTACGGTAAGTATCGGAGAAATGTTAACCGAGTATACCGCCTTAAATCATAAAAAAATCGATGAAATAAAATTGATTGCAGAGCAGGTGATAAAAAAGAAATCCTTGATTCTGTCATTAGAGCAAAAGAGATGCGAGTAGACATATACGGCTTCGGTGAGGTAATACACCGAACAGCTCCATCATTTTGGAAAAATAACCGGCAAGATTGGGATCATCAATTTGCCAGTATCCCAATCGAGGTTAAGGTGAATGTAGATGTTCGAAATTTAGGGTTATTCAATTATTAGATTGCTTAAGGGAGTCTTTTTGCGATTTTTTGCAATCAAATTCAGGTTCTTTTGGGAGACAACAAATACATAAGAGAAACCGGTGAAGTAAATCCATTATAGTATCGACATGTGGTTTATGGGGTTCAGATTATAAATTCATGAATGTTTCAGAGAAGCTTATTCAAGGTGCTTACGCCCTGATAAGCTTTATCTTTTTCATCACAACACTAAGAGGAGGAAAATATGGGTAAAACAGCCATTGCAACGAGACAGATTTTCTTTATTGTTACCCCTCTTATCGTGATTCCGGGTCACTTTTTCTTGATAAAGGTCTTTTTAGATTGGGCCTGGAAAGGATACATGGTTGGGGATGATCCTTGGATTTGTCCCTGGTCTGCTACTATTTTTTGCCATGGCCATTTTAAGCGAAAAACTGTATGGGAAAACCCTTGTTGAGCACGCACTCGAAACACTCGGACCCTTTTTCGGTAGGATGCTGACACTTCCACTTATTGCTTTTTTCTTTATTCACTCTTGTTTAACTTTATATGGCTTTTCGATTTTCATCACAGCTGTATTTTTGCCACAGCATCGTCTGTGGTTAATCGCACTGGTATTTGCGATTGCCGTATTTTATACGGTCCACCTAGGGATTGAGGTCATTGCCAGAGTATCGGAATGGATTATTATCTTAAATATTTTAGCCGGTATATTTGTCTCATTGGCATTAAAGCCACTGAAGGACTATAAAAAGCTACTTCCGATTATGGAAAATGGAATCGATCCAATTATCCCGGTCATCCTCGTTATCCTAGCCTTATTTGGCGAAATAATTGTCCTGTTAATGATCAATATTCAGCGGCCCGAGCAAAAGTCGATTTCGTTTCGAAAAGTATATCTTCTTACGTTTATCGGAAATTTAATTATTTTTCCTTCTACAGCTGCTGGGGTAATTGCGATCTTTGGTGAAAATCAAGCGACAAAATTTATGTATCCAGTTGAAAGTATGGTTCGTTTAATTAATGTCGGCTTTATTGAACGCTTTGATATTTATGGACTGACCATCATGTCAGTGTCCGCCTATTTGCGGCTCGCTCTTCTCCATTACGGAGCTAGCGTCGCTGTCGCAAATTGGTTCAAACTAAAGGATTACCATCTAGTTAACTGGGTTTTGGGTGGTTTAGTTTTAGTGGTCTCCTTGAATACCTTTGATACGGCAATTGATTTTTATGATTTTATGGAAAAATATTATGTATACGGCCTCGTGTTTAGTGCAGCTATTCTTATTTTGGCCATAATTGTGGTGGTTGCTTCAAAATATAAAAACAGTGTGAAAAAAATAAATGACAGTCACAGGATGTCATAAGCATTATAATAGAAAAAAGCTGTGAACCCCCTCTATTTGGTTCACAGCTTTTTCTAAGCTTCATTATTGCTTTAACGTTGGGGTTAAATCGCATTCTTCTAATGGAATAACCTTTGTTTTTTTAACCACTTTATAGCCTAACCATACTACTAGGAACAATGGTAAGCCGATATAGGAAACCATTACCCCGTACCAATCGATTGAATCACCCATGAACGCTTGATAATTTTGACCTAAAACAACAAACGCACAAAGAACGAATGCAAAAATCGGACCGAATGGGAACCATTTTGCTCGATATGGTAGTTCTGATAGGCTGCGTCCTTGTGCAGCAAAGGCTTTACGGAAACGATAATGACTCACAGCAATTCCTAACCAAACAATAAAGCCTGACATACCTGATGCATTTAGTAACCAAATATAAACGGCACCATCACCGAATAAAGAAGCGAAAAAGGCAACAAGTCCAACAGCAGACGTTACAAGCAATGCATTAACGGGAACACCACGTCCATCAACACTAGCTAAGAATTTCGGCGCTTTGCCTTCCTTTGCAAGGTTCCAAAGCATACGTGTAGATGCATACATTCCAGAGTTACCTGCTGATAAAACGGATGTTAAGATAACAGCATTCATTGCTGATGCAGCAAACGCAAATCCTGCACGTTTAAATATTAGCGTGAACGGACTAAGCGTTACATCGCCACTTGCTAAAGATTCATTTGTAAAAGGAATTAGCATTCCGATCACGAAAATTGCTAATACATAGAATAATAGAATGCGCCAGAACACTTGGCGAACCGCGCGCGGTACATTGCGGGCTGGGTCTTCACTTTCACCTGCAGCCACCCCAAGAAGCTCTGTTCCTTGGAAGGAGAATCCGGCAACCATGAAAATTCCAATCATCGTGAAGAATCCGCCATGGAAAGGTCCATCTTCTAGCATAAAGTTAGAGAATCCAACAGCTTCTCCCGTAAATACTCCAAAAATCAT
Source organism: Bacillus sp. T3 (assembly GCF_033449965.1). NCBI lineage: Bacteria > Bacillati > Bacillota > Bacilli > Caryophanales > Bacillaceae > Bacillus > Bacillus sp. T3. The sequence goes on along the minus strand of NZ_CP137761.1, from coordinate 602,316 downwards.
TAAGATACCGACAGCAAGGAAAATAATAATCGTCACTACTTTGATTAAAGCGAACCAGAACTCTGACTCACCAAAACCTTTAACAGACATATAGTTTAATCCGAACATGATTGCTAAAAATAGTGCGCTCCATAGAAGCGAGGAGCTATCTGGAAGCCAAAATTTCACGATTAAAGCTCCAGCAACTAATTCCGCTGCTACTGTAATCGCCCAGTTATACCAATAGTTCCAACCAAGCGCAAAGCCCAATGATGGATCAACAAATTTTGTTGCATAGGTACTAAACGATCCTGCCTCCGGCATATAAGATGCTAGCTCACCAAGACTTGTCATTAAAAAATAAACCATGATTCCTATAATCACATAAGCAAGTAGTGCCCCTCCTGGGCCTGCTGTATGAATCGCCGATCCACTTGCTAAAAATAGACCTGTACCAATTGCTCCACCAATGGAGATCATCGATAAGTGACGAGCTTGAAGGCCACGCCTTAATTGTGGTTCTTGCTGCTGTGCTTCATCCGACCTGGGTAAAACACGTGCTGTTGCATTGTTTTGACTCATATAAAAAAACTCCTTTTCTTTTTTTAATAGGAAGGAGTGTATTATTTCAATAAAAAAAGCCAACGATTTTCGCAGGCATTCTCTATTTAACACCATCAAACCTTCCATTAAGATAGCTCAACACACCTGCCGTGGTTTATGACAAGCGTGACAGTTCTGTTCCTATTCGGAAACAGCCCCAGCCAAGGCTCTTTAGAGAAAAAGTCCAAGCTTCGGCGATTTTACCTTTCAAGTAACTTCATTGATGTCTCTCCATCTCCATTACTTTACTAATCAAAACCGCGACCTCTACCTCATCGGTTAGGATGAGGGTAAAATATTATATTAGTAGAACATTTTTAACTATAAATCCAGCCGAAAGAAAAGTCAATAACATGTTTTTTCCTAAGCTGGAAAGCAAAAACGCGTTAATGTACTGGGGGACAGTCCCTCACAGGAGTAACGCATTAACGCAATAGGGGACTGTCCCCCACTACACTAAATTGTTAAAGTAGTGAAAGCTTGTCCCCCATTGTCTTCCTATACGCCAAATTTCTTGCGGATCTTTTTCACGATGCCTGCGCCAACCATCTTATCGGCAGTGGCAATAATTTTTTTAATGACTTCTAACACATCCTGATCGCCTGCCCAGTGCTCCCTTACGATGTCAGGGCTCGTATTATTTATTATGTTATTCAGTACATAGGCGGCAACGGCGATATCATCTACATAACCGATTGGACCCATCAATGCTTCAGGAACCAAATCTACAGGGGAGATAAAATAGGCAATTGCGGCTCCTAATTTGGCTTTATCAGAAAAGGTTACATTGTTATCAACCGATAATTTACATAACAAATGGAATAGATCTGGACCAAACATTAATATTTCTACATATTTATTCGTCTTGCCGTCCTCACTTTTTCCCACCACTGCATCTTCTTCCTAAAGCTTTGATAAAAGTCTTCATGCTCCATCATTCCGTTCACCTCTTTCTTCTCATTATTACTATTATTCGACAAAATTATCCCAAACCCCTTGCAATGTTTATGTCATAATTTTGCACAAAACTTAACAAATTAACGCGCTGGGGACAGTCCCCCAGCGCGTTAATTCGTTGCAGTGATGATGATTAAATTTTCCAAGAAATTAGTTCATTTGGCCGTGGATTTTCTTATATGCTAGTACGCTGGTGGGCTAATTTATTTGTGTGTACAAAATAAATTGTTTCATATAGTGAATATAGTTATAAAGGCTTTACATTCCTTTATAAGAGGTGAGTGTGATGAAAAAGAGGGCCTTATTTACCGTACCGATTAGCATATTGCTTATTGCGGTAATCGTTACTTCTTTCTTTCTAATGAGCATTAAACCAAACACTTCTCACATTGATCAAGCTAAGAAGCTAGCTGAATATTCTAAGCCGGCCGTTGTTCGAGTCTATGACTACGCCATCGTTCAATGGGAGTTATATGACGTTTTCCCTGAATTGGAAGCACTCCTTCAACAACTAGATTACCAGACCTTTGTTGGTGGATATGGTTCAGGTGCCATTATTACGCCTGATGGATATGTCGTAACCAATGCACACGTGGTTAGCACTACCCAAATGTCGGATGAAGAAATTCTGCAGGAAGCCTTAATCCAACTCTCCTCCATTGTTGCGGAGTACTTCCAAACGGATATTGAAACGGCTTATGTATATTTAATTCAAGTTTTAGGATATACAAACCTGACAAGACAGACAGAGGTATACTTACCTGGGTGGAGATGTACTTGATGGCGAGATTAAAAGCTACGGCTCACCAGTGGGTGAAAAAGATGGAGACTGGAAGGACGTTGCGGTCTTAAAAATAGAAGGTAAAAACCTTCCAACATTGAAATTGGGTAATTCCGATGCCGTAGAAGATCAAGAAAAAGTATGGGCAATTGGTTACCCTTCAGTAGTAGAATTTAACATACTATCAGTTGATTCTTCATTAGAGTCAACCATGAACTCCGGTGAAATTTCGGCTACATCTAAAAAGCTGGAAACAGGAACGAGCGTCATTCAAATTAACGCTGCAACGTCAACCGGTAACAGTGGTGGACCAGTTATTAATGATAAAGGGGAAATAGTAGGTCTCCTCACCTTCGGCTCAGAATTAACTGGATTTGACTTTATGATGCCGGTTAACACCGTAAAAGAATTTGTCAATCAAGCTGGCGCCAAAAATACTAGCAGCGAAACAGATAAATTATTTAAGGAAGGTCTGGACCTGTATTGGGGTGGATACTATAAAGATGCCTTAGAAAAATTTGAATCGGTTAAACGAATCTTCCCAAATCATTCATCTATCGATAAATACATTACCGATTCTGAGAAAAAGGTAGATGATAGTAAAATCCTCTGGTCTAATTATTCGACTATCTTCTATATAGTCGACGGTTTGGCAGGATTACTGATTATCATTTTAATGCTGTTTACGTTTGTTTTCGTTCCGAAAAAACCAAAAGTGATGGCGATTACTGCTGGAGGACCCGCAGTTGATCATCGAGCAGGACCAAGAATTACTCAGCAAACAGAATCGCTACCAAGAGCCGGAGCAGGACCTGGATCGGGACCAATCGCTGGAGCGAGTCCGCCGACATCACCTAATCATAATGCACCAAACCAAAATAATGTTGGAAATATAGATAGCCCAGATGCTCAGCTCAGCAGTCAGCAACAGCAAACACCACAATCGCCGAAAACGGATGATCAAAACAAAAATGAATAATGCCTGGGCTAATAAAGCGGGAATGGGCATGGGCAAACACAATCCCACATTATAAAATATGAGACAAACAAGCGGACTAGAACTTCAATTCTAGTCCGCCTGTTTCATTTGGAGGTTTGTCACTAACGCACTAATGCAATGGGGGTCTGACCCCCACTACACTAACGCGATAAAGCAGCGGGGGACAGTCCCCCATTACTCTACCGCTTTAAAGCAATGTTTTTAGTAATCTACTAATTATGTAACCGAACGATGGTAGTCTATTGGTGGAATCGGGTGTTTCGAGAAATTGGATCATTTCCTTGATTTGTTCTGTATCTGAGAAATCGATCAAATCAAATATCGCATTAATCGCTTCTTCTCGTTGTTTTATCGGTAAGTAGGTATTCAAGCCTAGGCGATGAATGGTTTCTTCAGCAGCACGGTTATGATTGGCCCCAATAACCGTTCCATCAAAGCCATATTCAAAATAACTTTCACAATTCGGATCAAGCGGTGAGACCATCAAATCCGGGTCAAACCAATCCTTTTTTGAATGGCCACAGAAGTCGGAAACCTCTTTGTCATGATGAACCAATTTTCCCATGCAAGAGGCATGAAGATTTCGGTAGTCTAACTGCAGTGATCTAAATTTAGATTGTGGTCGAAAATGCTCAATATGAATATTATTTCTGGTCAAACTGAGACCACAATAACAACAAAGCCAGTACTGTTCATCTAGCAAGCTTTCGCGGACAATATTTTTGATGGCCGGAGGAATCGTCGGGTAGCTTGCAGAACCTCCGGCTGATTTCTTCCAATGTTCAAATGCACTTGGTGAGGGCTTTTTTTCAATATGCTTCATTGCCCCAAGCTCTCTTTTCTCCGAATAATCATATCCGCTTTGACCAAATTCGGATCATCACTGCCTAAAATCTCAACTAACTGTTCCTGCATTCGTTTCGCTTCAACAAGCTTAGACTCCATAATGTAACGAAATAGCTTTTGCAGCATATACTTTATTTCCTCATTTTTTTCAGCCACACCCATAAATTGCTCGAGGATCATATTTGAATCTTTGCCAAATAAAGATGGTACACTGCGAACCTTGATTTCCTCACCATCTTCCTCCTGCGTTACAAAAAAGATTTCAGCATCACTCAGCTCGCCCAATACTTGTGGAGAATGGGTGGACAGGATAAATTGAATATTAGGAAATGTAGACTGAAGCAAGTTGATTATTTCACGCTGCCAAGCTGGATGAAGATGAAGCTCAATCTCATCGATTAAGACAATCCCTTCCCCTTCCAAAGGGTTTTCAAGACTTGGATTAGCCAATGCTAACCGTCGCGCCAAGTCGCCAATCATTGCAAGCGTGACTTTCTCACCATTTGATAATTGGTTAACCTCAAGGCATTGCTTCCCTTTCGTAACAATCACTCGAGCTTTCCCATTCCGTAGCACCTTTAAATCCGAAAATCCCGGTAAAAAATTATAAATCGCCTTTCGAACTGCATTGAGCTGATTCTCCCATGATGGTTCTAGGGACGCTGGTGCTGATTGCAAAGGCTTGGCGGCGTCCTCCTCTTGACTAATAGAATCCGTCCCAGCCCGCAACGACTCAATTTGAGACTGTTGCAAAAACCATTCAAAAAACGACCCAAAATCAACATCCCGCGAAAAACATTGGTGATAGGCTGAATAAGGATCAAGGCCCTTTCTCGCCTTAATTTTCTCTGGGATATCCTTCACATTCCGATGCACCGGATAATTGACAAAAATCGGTGCATTGAAGCTTTCATCCTCTGCTAGTTTTTTATGTAAATGGGAAATTATTTCTTTTGTTGTATCCTTCACGACAAGCTTACTGCCGGCTTCTGTTGCCTTTATTTTCGTTAATTCCAGTTCGCCTACATGCCCATCGTAGGTCAAACTGCATTTAATTTTTAATCCCTGATTTCCATTCTTAATATCAGTCTCACTGAGGCTTATTTTTTTAGAAATACCATAAGAAAGAACTTCAACAAATCTTGATAATACTATAATCGCTGCATTAAGAATCGTCGATTTCCCAACCCCATTCGTTCCCACTAACACCACATTTTTTCCACAAAAACGTAACTGTAATTGATTAAATCCACGAAAGTTTTCTAATACAATCTCTGTTATTTTCAAAATTGAACACCTCTTGACCCAAATTCAGGAAATGCCTTTAAACTAATCATATCATAATCCTTGACAGCCTCCTACGGTTGGTGAGAAACTGCAAAATATCAAAACATTCATTTTGTCTATTTTTACTATCGAAATATATTGATATAACGAACTATAATATTACTATTAAACTTTTCATAAAATCGTACGTATTCATTTCCAGATAATGTTCCGATGGTCCAAAGCGACGTCGAACAACAGCATGTCAAATACAGTAATTTGGATGGTCCGCAGTGACTATTGAAAGGAGACTTTTTAAATGCTGCCTCGTGATGGTATTTTTCACTCAGTTTGCTCGCTCGATTGTCCAGATCAGTGTGGCTTACTTGTTCATAAACAGGATGGAAAAATAGTCAAGATTGAAGGAGATCCGAATCATCCTGTTACAAAAGGAAATATTTGCAACAAGGTCCGTCATATGACGAACCTGGATTTACGATGAAAATCGGCTTCAGTACCCGATGAAACGCACAGGTGCTAAGGGGAACGGCCAATTCGAACGGATTAGCTGGGACGAAGCAATCGAAACCATTACTACACGCTGGAAAAAATTAATCCAAGCTGATGGGCCAGAAAGCATTATGCCCTATAGCTTTTATGGAAATATGGGCAACCTGACCGCAGAAGGAATGGACCGTCGTTTCTTCAACCGTCTAGGTGCAACTCAGCTCGATCGAACCATCTGCTCGGTCGCCGGTGTTGAGGGCAATAAATATACAATGGGTGGCGGTTTCGGGATCGACCCTGAAGACACAGTCCATTCAAAGCTAATTGTCTTTTGGGGCGTAAATGCAGTGAGCACGAACATGCACCAAATTGCCTTTGCGCAGCAAGCCCGTCGGCAAAACGGCGCCAAGATTGTCGTAATCGATGTTCATAAAAATCAAACAGCAAAGTTCGCCGACTGGTTTATTCCAATTTTACCAGGAACAGATAGCGCACTTGCCTTAGGAATCATGCATATCCTCTTCGCAGAAAACCTGGTCGACGAGGCATTCTTAAAGCAATACACCGTAGGATATGAACAATTGCGTGAGCATGTTGTGCAGTACGACCCTGCTTCGGTTTCGGCTATTACCGGTGTACCAGTAGACGATATTTATAAGCTTGCACGGATGTACGGCACAACCACACCAGCCTATATTCGGATTGGCAACGGGCCGCAGCACCACGATAATGGCGGTATGTGTATTCGTACGATTGCTTGCCTGCCAGCACTAACTGGCCAGTGGCTGGTTAAGGGTGGCGGTGCCATCAAGAGTAATGCAGGCTGGCTTGCGCATAACTCGGATGCCTTGCAACGACCTGAATTATTGAAAAATAAAGCAACGCGGGTCGTTAACATGAACCGATTGGGAGATGCATTGCTTAATTTAGACCCACCTGGTTAAGTCGTTGTACGTTTATAGCTCAAACCCAATCGTTGTCGCACCTGACAACAACAAAGTGCGACAGGGTCTTGAGCGCGATGATTTATTCGTTGTGGTTCATGATTTATTTTTAACCGAAACGGCTCGATATGCAGATATTATCCTGCCAGCGACATCGTCCTTTGAAAACACCGACTTTTACGCATCGTATTGGCATCATTATATGCAGCTGCAGCAGCCAGTGATTGAGCCTTATGGTGAATCCAAGTCAAATGTCGAGGTGTTCCGCTTACTTGCTGCGGGCATGGGCTTTGATGAGGATGCGTTTACGGCTACAGAAGCAGAAATGATTGCTGAAGCACTCGATCATCCTGATAACCCTTATTTGGAGGGTATCGATTATAATACTTTACTAGAAAAACAGTTTGTGAAAGCAAAGGTTGCTCCGCTTTTTCCAGGAAAGCTAAAGACTCCAAGTGGAAAAATCGAGCTTTATTCTGAAAAAATGAAGCAGGATGGCTATCCAGCATTGCCAACCTATATACCACTTATAGAAGATGACAAAGCTAGCACGGACAATAGATTCCCATTCCAATTCGTCCCAGCGCCGAACCATAACTTCTTGAATTCAACCTTTTCAAATAATCAAAAGCATCAACAGCTTGAAAAAGAGCCATTGCTCCATATCAATAGTACGGATGCAAGCTTGCTAGGAATCGAAAATGGTGAAATGGTGCGAGTATGGAACAACCGCGGTGAATGCGAATTGAAGGCTTCAGTCGGGGACAACGTTCTTCCTGGTGTTGTCGTAAGCCAAGGGCTGTGGGCCGATTTGAAAGGTACAAAACAGCTAGTCAATGCGCTAACCCCCGATCGAATCGCCGATATGGGTGGCGGGGCGACGTTCTTTTCAGGTCGGGTAAGTATAGAAAAACTTGTGAGATAAGTTGAGGAGCTAAGGATGGGTTGACAACGGTGAACCTAGTCTTATTCGCCGATTTCAGCGTCTTATTTGCCGATTTTGCCATTTTATTTGCCAATTCTGCGTTTTATTTGCCAATATCGGTTTTTTATTAGCCGATTCTTGCTCCTTATTTGCCGATACCATTTTTCTGTCACAAATAATCATATAGAAAAGCCCCCAATTCAAAAAATTGGGGGCTTTTACACTTACAAACTCGTGCCAAACTTGACTTACTACTAATATGGTGCGATTCCTCTAAAAATGAAGTTACCACCAGGGGGACACAAAAAACCAGCTGCATACTGTTTTCCATCTTCAGCAGTAAACATAACTCCTACCATAATCAAATCACCATAACTATGGTTAATGATGACTTCAGTTGTACCAGCGCCATTCCATTTATAGCCTTGATCCTTCAATACCTGTTTTTCAGCCTTGAACTCATCACTCTTAAGTAAATCCGATAAAATCTTATTTCTTTCAGAACCGGTTAACATCGATACATCACAACCGCAATCATCTGTTGTGGTTTGAGTTTCTCCAGCAGGCTCTTCAGCAAATGCGGCGTTTCCTGGAACGATAAGCATAAGTGCAATGATAAAGCTTCCAAACAATAAAGATAAGTAACCTTTCATTCTGTAACCTCCCTATTATTTTTAACTACTATTCTAGTTTCTATAAAAATTATCATAAACCCTATACCAAAATATGTAATGTTTATGACATCTTTTTACTATTTTTATTTTTCCAGAAAAACATTATCAATTAGAAAATGAAACAAATTATCTATGAACATCAAAACAGGCTATAATATTCATATTGTAGGGAAATACTTCCTGATGATTTTATGGATGAGGTGAACAACATGGTTTGGAAGATAAAAAGCTCGGAACGGAAACAGGTGAATCGCTATGGAATTACGATTGATGAAGTGATTTTACCTAACGGTGAGGAAAAAACATTTGCCTTTTTAGATTTTGCTAAAGGGGTATGTATTCTGGCCATCACGGAGGATAACGAAGTCCTTTGCTTAAAGCAATACCGCCATGCCTTAAAAAGCTGGCAGTGGGAGCTACCTGCTGGAAGTATTGATACAAGTAGCGACTCCCCACTTGAAACAGCGAAGCGGGAGCTTGAGGAAGAAACAGGCTATATTGCTGAGCATTGGCTTGATTTAGGAAGCTTCTATCCTTCCCCCGGCTCAACCAGCGAGGAAATTTATTTGTTTGCAGCAGCAGGCTTAACGCCAACGCAGCAAAACTTAGAAAGCAGTGAACAAATTGACGTCCACAAGCTAAGCATGGAGGAGCTGAAGGATTTAATTAAAAAAGGCGAATTCCAGCATGGTGCCGGTTTGGCAGCCGTTTTGCGGTATAAATTTATTACAGATTAAAAATGAAGCCGATGACCAGTTAAAAGTCATCGGCTTATTTATTTTATTAAAAATAAGGTTTTACCATTAAAAATCGCCCTACATCACGTTCGCCTTTTTCCGCCCATTAAGGCCTGCTTTTTTAAGCCAGTCTTTCCCTTCAACCAGACGAGTGACAAGCATCGCACAAACCGTGTTCCCAGTAGAGTTGAGCAGTGTTGCAGGGGCATCAATAATCGTGCTAATCACGGCGATAATCGGTAACACCTCTGGCGGAAAGCCGTAAACACTAATGATGAGCATTTCGCCAATCATTCCTCCACCAGGAATTGCCCCCATGACCGCTCCGACTAAAAACGATACAGCCAAGATGCTTAAAATGCTTGAAAGACTTGTTAAGTCCTTGCCAAATAAGGTAAATAGGAAAACAATCTTCAAGACACCACCAAAAACGGAACCATCCTTATGGGTGTTAGCCCCGAGCGGAATGATTGTTTCACCAACGTCCTTTGGTACCCCCATTTTATTGACTGCGGCGAGATTCACCGGAATACACGCAGCACTGGAGCAGGTCGCTAAGGCCGTGACAGATGGCGTAATTGCATTTTTCCAAAAGACCTTGATTCCATCCTTTCCTCCTGCAAGAAAGGCATAGAACGTAAAAAATCCAAAATAATAGATGACCGTCAAGATGAGATACAGGACAAAAGACCGTGCGTAGCCTTCAAGGATTTGCGGTCCGAGCTCACCGATAACGGCGGCAAAATAACAGCCGAGCCCTATCGGTGCATAATACATGACGAGATTGACCATCTTCATCATCACAGCCGTACCCCCAGCGAGGAAGCTTGAAACTGGCTTTCCTTTTCCCCAACCATTGCGGTAGAAATTCCGAACAATAGCGAGAATACAATCAGTTGAAGCATATTGCTTCTTGACATCAGCAGTGAAAAATCAGGTACGGTAAAAGTTGCGACGAGCTGGCCAAGGAGTGATTGCGTCTCGGAATCCGCTTCTTCTCCTGCACTCATCACCTCTTTAATCGAAGCGATATCAGCATGTTCGATTGGAGGAATAATCGAGGCTCCAATCAGTCCAAGAATCGCCGCAACTGAAGCTGTTAACAGGAAGATAATCACGATACTACCCATGATTTTTCCAAGCCGTTTCATGCCGTTCATATTAGCAATTGCTGAAGCAATGCTGAAAAAAACTAGTGGTACGATTATCATAAACATTAAATTTAGAAAGAGTTCCCCGAGCGGCTTAACGACGGCAGCATCTGGACCATAGATTACTCCAGCAATTCCGCCGATCACGATGGCTGATAATAAAATGAATGTGAATCGATAATTTTCAATAAATGATTTCAACATCAACACAGCCCTTCTACTTAAAATGATGTAGTAGTTTTGAAGTATCATACCGAAGTTTTCCATGTAAAGGAAACGATATTTGACACCTATTTTATTAACAAAAAAGTCCAAATACTGAATTTTTTAAAAATACGACTGTTAAAGAACAGTGTTAATCCATTTATGCTAATAGACTGGCTCTATGTTCACCTTTCAAAGAGTTTGGACCCCATTTGTGCTTATAGACCAGCTCTATGTTCACGACGAGTTTGGATCCCATTTGTACTCATAGACCAGTTCTATTGTTCAACGAGTTTGGATTGTGCACTTTATAAGAAAAAATCAACCTTTTGACAAAATTAGGACAGTGCTAGGCCATGGAAATATTTTAATATAATGTTAATGTTTCTTTTAGCTGGAATTAATTATTAGAAACTACAATTTTATTAAATATATGTTATGGAGGAATAAACATCATGAAACGACTGTTGGTAATTTCTATATTCTCTTTGTTGTTAATGGCTGGTTGTTCAGCAAAAGAACCAGAGACACTTGATGCTGCCGGGCATTTCGAGAAAAGCTGTTCTACATGCCACGGTGCAGATTTAAATGGGGCACAAGCAGGCCCGCCAGTGCTTAATATGAAAAGCAAATACACCGAAGAGGATCTGCTAAAGCTGATGAACAATGGAAAAGGCATGATGCCAGCACGACTTTTGTCAGAGGAAGATGCGAAGCTAGTGGCTGAATGGCTATTGGAAAAATAAGACCGCTTCTAATTAAAAGACTATCACCCTCTTCATAAGGCGTGACAGTCTTTTATTAATGCTTCATCTAATCTTTATCTTAAAAAACCAATGGTAAAATAGGAACGAGAAAACAAAAGTGATAAACAATGATAACCACGTCCAATACCAGGTCCAATGAATGTAGTTGATTAATTGCGTGTAGTGTTCAATCAACACCTCTAAAACCGTCATCCAACTTGGAAAAAATAGAAACCAGCCAATTCGGTGTGGCACACTCTTTTCCCTCGGATAATACAAATTAAATAGAACACAGATGGCAGGGTAAATGAAATATTCAAAAGAAAAGCTTGTATGACTTGCTTTTTCAAACTCGCGCACCTGGGTAAGTGATCAACCCTAACTCTACAACAATTAACCCCAATATCCACGTCATAAACTGCTTGAAGAAAAAGATAACAATTGAATGCCTTATATTCTTTCTAGGTATCCAAATAAGCAGTGCCAAAATCATTAGGCTCCAAACAATAATAAGAACAAGAATCTCTTTACTCACTCCATCGGACTCCCCTAAAAAACCGCATACCTTCATATTTGACTAATATTCAAAATAATATCCATTAACGCAGTAAAGCAGTGGGGGACTGTCCCCCACTGCTTTACTGCGTTAAAGTCAGTTTATTGGTAATTATAATGCTTTAGTACTTTTTTGTTGACATAATCTAAGTGATTAAACATTTGTTGGAAAGCTAGAATGGGATCTCTCTTTACTAGCGCTTCATAAATAGCAGTGTGATGCGCAACCGTTAAATCGCGTTCCCGATATTTAATCTCACTATCAATTTTTCGATGAGTAATTAATAAAGAATCAATCATGCCTTCTACGATTGGATTTTCAGCGCTTAATGCAATAATTGTATGGAATTCAAGATCGGCTTCTCCGTAGTTATTGTCCTCACTTTGCGCAATGAAATCAATGGTTTCTTTTAATTTTGATAGTTGTTCCTCATTAATTTTTTTAGCAGCGATGGCAATTAGACCTAGTTCTAATGCCATCCTTGCTTCTAAAATAGCAGGCATATTATCAGCAGCCAAAGCTAACATGACTGAAAACGGATGACTATCAATTTTATTGTTAAAAAACGTTCCTTCTCGTGTTTTTCTTGTGATAACTCCAAGTGTTTCGAGAGAACTTAATGCTTCACGAAGGACAGGCCGACTAACCTCTAGTTCTCCTAATAGCTCCATTTCGGTTGGGAGCTTATCTCCTGGTTTTAACTGGCCACTTGTTAATAGCTGAATAATACGTTCCAAAACCTGCTTCGCCAATGTATTCCGATTGACTGATTCAACTGAAAATTTCTTAGGAGACTCCTCCATCTTCTCGCTCCTTATTAAATACAATTTATTTGTTAGACTAATTTTTATTATAACAAATAAAATAAAAATAGCTGCCAACGAATTGGCAGCTCACGAAATTGTCATTAATCACTACTTTATTTCTAGGCTTTGTAATAGTTGTCTGTTGATTTCCGCTTCAGGTGCTCCAATCAACTGTGTGCAAAAAATCACAACGTTCACTAACAACCTAACTTTAAAATCCTACAAATATTTTCAGCAGAAAAAGCTAAATTTTGTTCTCCTAAAGCAAGTGCCTCATCCAAAGAGGTGACTCCTTTTAAAATCCCAACGATAGCATCAAAGCCATTATCATATAACGGTTCAACTCCGTTACCAATTTTTCCCGCAAAGGCAATGACTGGGACAGAGTGCTTCTTCGCAATGGTCGCTACACCGAACGGGGTTTTACCAAAGAGGGTTTGACCGTCGATGCTGCCTTCCCCAGTAAAAACATAATCAGCGCCAATAATTCGCTGTTCAAGCCCTGTATATTCAATTACAAGCTCGACGCCTTTTCTTAATCGTGCATGAAGAAAGGCCATTAATCCAGCACCGAGTCCACCCGCAGCACCGGCCCCTTCAGTATTGGCAATATCAATGCCTAATTCCTGATGAATCATTTTCGCATAATGAGCCAGGTTTTGATCAAGCTGTTCCACCATTTCTTTTGTTGCACCCTTTTGGGGACCAAATATAGCTGCTGCACCGTTTACGCCAATAAGCGGATTATTCACATCACAGGCAACATCAATTTGGACATCTTTAATTCTTTTATCTAATCCACTAATATCGATCGTGTGTATTTGATCTAGAACACCGCCACCCCATGCAAGCTCTGCTCCGTTTTGGTCCTTAAACGAAACTCCAAGGGCTTGAAGCATTCCAACTCCACCGTCGTTTGTTGCACTTCCACCGATGCCAATAAGAATTCTAGTAACGCCCTGATCAAGTGCCTGTTTAATTAACTGTCCTGTTCCAAAGGTTGTGGTTACGAGCGGGTTCCGATCTTCAATGTTAATCAATTCTAACCCGCTTGCACTTGCCATTTCAATAATCGCTGTTTTTTCCTCTTTTAATAACCCAAATGCCGCGATAACTGTTTCTCCCAATGGACCTACTACTTCCGTTTTAATCAATTCACCATTGTCCATACTGACGAGAGATTCTACGGTTCCTTCTCCACCATCGGCCATCGGAACGATATCACATTGTGCATTTGGAAACACAGCCAGAATTCCCTTTTTCATAGCAAGGGCTGCATTTTTCGCCGAAATGCTTTCTTTAAACGAATCTGGTGCTAAGACAAACCTCATAATAATCGATCCTTTGCTTATATTAGAATCTTCTTTATTTTAATAATAAATATTTTAAATTTCTCTTTCAATCTATCATTCAACATATTTCAAAAGATAAGGGTGACCTTGACAGCCACCCTAACTTTGTTTGTTAGCGGACAAGACAAGGTCGTTTATTATCAAACTTCCAGCCTGGAATTAAGAATTGCATTCCAACCGCATCATCACGAGAACCTAATCCCATATTATTGTACTGTTCGTGTGCCTTTAAAATTTGGTCCATATCCACTTCGACGCCTAGTCCTGGTTTATCAGGTACAGTAATATCTCCATCAACGATTTGGAAAGGCTCTTTCGTAAGGCGCTCGATGCCTTCCTGCCAAATCCAATGTGTATCAATTGCTGTAATATTTCCTGGTGCAGCGGCTGCAACATGGGTAAACATTGCTAAGGAGATATCAAAATGATTGTTCGAGTGTGAACCCCATGTTAGACCCCATTCATGACACATTTGGGCAACACGAACTGAACCTTGCATAGTCCAGAAATGTGGATCTGCCAATGGAATATCGACTGATTGTAAAGAAATCGTATGGCCCATTTGGCGCCAGTCTGTTGAAATCATATTCGTTGCTGTTGGAAGACCTGTTTGTCTTCTGAACTCTGCCATTATTTCACGGCCAGAATAACCGTTTTCTGCTCCACATGGATCTTCAGCATATGCCAGAACATCTTTCAAGCTGTTTCCGATTTCAATTGCTTCTGCTAATGACCAAGCTCCATTAGGATCAAGAGTGATTCTTGCATCTGGGAAACGCTCTTTTAATGCACGAACAGCCTTGGCTTCTTCTTTTCCTTCAAGAACTCCACCTTTCAATTTAAAATCCTTAAAGCCATATAGTTTGTGAGAAGCTTCAGCTAACTTTACGACAGCCTCAGGTGTTAAAGCTTCCTCATGGCGGATTCGGTACCACTCTTCACTTGCTTCAGGATTGCTGTAATAAGGTAGATCTGTTTTATTACGATCACCAATAAAGAATAGGTAGCCAAGTGTTTTTACCTTATCACGTTGCTGCCCTTCACCTAATAATGCAGCTACAGGAACATTTAGATGCTTACCTAATAAATCTAAGAGGGCTGCCTCAATGGCTGTCACTGCATGAATCGTAATTCTCAAATCAAAAGTTTGTAATCCGCGACCGCCAGCATCTCGACCAGCAAAGGTTTTACGCACATTATTTAGGATATTGTTATAATTTCCAATGGAAGATCCGACCACTAACGGCTTAGCATCTTCTAGTGTTTTGCGAATCCCTTCACCGCCTGGGACTTCCCCAACACCGACATTTCCATTACTGTCTTTTAGGATAATAATGTTTCGGGTAAAGTAAGCTCCATGCGCCCCACTAAGATTTAGCAGCATACTATCATGACCAGCAACAGGATAAACGTCCATTTCAGTAACAACAGGAGTTAGATTAGTTAAGTTCTGTACTGTTTTCATCGGGAATTCTCCTAGTAATTAAATTTTGTTATCTTATTTTTAATATTGAATGCGTGGGACCTTCATTTTAACAAAAGTCCCACTTCTCCTAATGAATATTAACGTGTAACTTCAACGTTAGCTAATTTTTCATAGTATTTTAATAGACTGCTGTGGTCTTCAAATTCATGTCCATCAACCTTTAAGGCATACATCATTTCTAACACTGCTGCAGTTAATGGAGCCGGTGCACCAAATTCATGGCTTGTTTCAATGGCATTTAATAAATCCTTAATGTGTAGGTTGATACGGAAACCTGGGTTGAAGTTCCGATCCAACATCATTGGTGCCTTTGCATCTAGAACGGTACTACCTGCTAAACCGCCGCGGATTGCTTCATATACAGCCTCTGGATTTACACCAGCTTTTTGAGCTAAAACAAATGCTTCAGATACAGCTGCAATGTTTAATGCTACGATAATTTGGTTAGCAAGCTTCGTTACGTTACCTGCACCGATTTCACCAACATGAACAACTGATCCAGCCATTGCTGCTAATACGTCTTTCACTTCTTCAAATACTTCCTTCTTACCGCCAACCATTACTGAAATCGTTCCATCAATTGCCTTTGGCTCTCCACCGCTGACAGGAGCATCTAACATTTCTACACCTTTTTCTGCTAATGCCTTAGACACTTCTTGAGAAGCAGCAGGTGCAATAGAACTCATGTCAATATAAATTAATCCGTCACGTGCACCTTCGATCAATCCGTTTTCACCAAACGCAACAGCTTTTACGTTTGGAGAGTTTGGAAGCATCGTAATAACAATATCCGCTTTTTGAGCGATTGCCTTTGGTGTAGTTTCTACTTCTGCTCCTAATTGTACTAATTCATCAACAGCACCCTTATTGAAATCACTAACAATCAATTGATAGCCAGCTTTAATTAAGTTTTTACTCATAGGCTTACCCATAATTCCTAAACCAATAAATCCAATTTTCTTCATAATCTTCTTCACTCCTACAATTTTTTTTTATAAAAGAGTAGTACAAGATTGTACTTTCTTATTTAGAAATTTTGAAACCATGGCGGGCAGCAAACTCCCAGCTGACTGAGACATGTAATGATTTACTGCCCGGTTGACTCAAAAGAAGTTATTTAACCAATAATCATATTGATGATTAAGACTCCTACCAATCCAAGGATGGCTAGCGCGGTAGTATAGGTTGTTCTTATTTTTATTGCTTCAGTGACCGATAAGTTAAGGAATTCCTTAAACATCCAGAAACCTGGGTCAGTTACGTGAGAGAAAGCAACACTTCCGCATGAAACGGAAAGGACCATTAATTCCATCGGTATTCCTGACGCTTGTGCGATTGGAAGTACCACTCCAGCAGCTGTCATAACAGCAACCGTTGCTGAACCAAGAGCAATACGTAAGATAGCAGCAATGAGCCAAGCAAGAATGATTGGAGACATAGACCAGTCTGATGTTATCTCTTTGATATAATCTGCAATTCCACCTTCTACTAGAATTGACTTAAATGCTCCACCTGCACCAATAACCAAAAGGATCATTGCCATTGGCTTAACGGCATCGGAACAAGACTTCATTACATCTTTTAAAGAACGACCAATTCTTGGTCCTAGTAGCCACATAGAGATTAAGAGGCCAATTAATAATGCTGTTTCTGATGCACCAACGAAACTCATAATGTGTCGGAAACCATTATCTTCTGGTAAGAATAAGGTGTTAATAGCATCGATGGCAATAAGTACTACTGGTATAAGAGCAACGAAAAGACTTACTCCAAAAGATGGCAATTCTTCTTCTTTAAACTGTTTGCTTGAAACAAGTCCCTCTGGAATGGAAGGATTGATTTTTTTGAAGAATGGAACTCTCGTCCAAGTATAGGCAATGAATGTAGCTACAGGTATAGCAATAAACAATCCGTATAAAAGAGTTAATCCCATATCAGCTTCGAACACACCAACAACAGCTGCTGGCCCCGGATGTGGCGGGAGAAAACTATGAGTCGTAGATAACCCGATTGCCATTGGTAAAGCAATCCATAAAAGATTTAATTTTGTTTGACGTACAAGAACGAATACAAGTGGAATTAATAACACAAACGCTACTTCAAAGAACATGGTAACGCCAAGAACAAAGGCAGTAATCAAGATTGCAAGCTGAACACGTTTTATTCCCATCTTATTCACCAAGCTAGTAGCAATCCGCTGTGCAGCACCTGCATCAGCGAGAACTGTTCCAAGCATAGCTCCGATACCTACGATAAGGGCTGTACCCGACAACTGCCCACCAAGGCCATCACCAATGACTTCCCAAATTTGCTCCATTGGCATACCTACAAGGAAACCAACAAATATAGAAGTTAAGATTAGCGCGATGAACCCGTTCATTTTTAGAGGGATCATTAAAACTAGTAAAAGAACAACTGCTAAGGCAACATAAAATAATGGCATGATTAACACTTCCTTCTAAGGGAGTTAGTTTGATTTAGATTGATTGAAACAACTCTAGATCTTTCAGCACATCTTCTAATATTTTTCTGCTATCCGGGCTCATTTCTGCTGCAGGTGCAAATGCATAGCCAACATCAACCCCGACCATTCTTAAGCCTTCTTTTAACACAACTGGGAAAGTCGCTTTATCAACAGCAAGTCGTAGTGGAGCCAATTTGAATTGCAATTCTAATGATTTTTTATAATCACCCGCTACAAACGTATTGTAAATATCCGCACATAGCTTTGGTGCGATGTTTGCCGTACTTGCAATCGCCCCAGTACCACCATGACAAAGTCCTGCATAAATCAATGTATCTCTTCCAGCAAGAACGGAGAAAGTCTCTCGATCAGTTACTCGAAGATACTCTGCTAGTTTTGTCAAATCTCCACTGCTGTCTTTAATTCCGATGATATTGTCAACCTTGCTTAATTCCGCACAAGTGTTAACATCTATTTTCACCTGTGTCCGACCTTCATTCCCATAAAGGATAATTGGAAGATTTGTTGATTTTGCAATCGCGGTAAAATGATCCTTTAACTCTGTTTGCGTTGGAGTCATGAAATAAGGTGTTAAAACCGATAATGCGGAAACACCGCCAACCTCTTCAACCATCTTCGCAGTTTGGATACAATCCCGTGTCGTAATTTCACTAGCTCCGCAATACACAGGAACTCTACCAGCAGTATGTTCTACCGTAATTTCAACTACACGACGTTTTTGTTCATTTGTTAATCCGTAAATCTCTCCGCTGCTTCCTAGAATAAACAGCCCATGAACTCCACCTGAAATGGTGTAATCAATTACTCTTCTTAATGCATCTTCCATCAAATTTCCACTCTTATCTAACGGTGTGACTAAAGCTGGGATGACCCCATTTGGTTTAAACATTGCTGACTCCTCCTTGATTTACCGGTAACTTTAGAGATGATCTTGGAAAGGGAACTCCACGCAAACACTATATGTGAACAGATTCACATACCAAGATTCAATAAAAGATTATTATTTCGATTTCACTATTTACACAATAATAATCTAATAATAATCTACTTTTTGAACAATTTCCGTGAGAGTTTTGACAAACTACGAAAACGTTTTACATTTTTTTTGTAAGACAAATTAACAATCTTCCTTACCACACTATCGTAAACGGTTCTTCAAAAAAAATCTTCGTTCAACATGATAAAGTTTTCATATCATTTCTTAGTCATTTGAACAAAGGAAGCTTTCGGGCTTCTGCTTCAACTAAATTCCAACAGTAAGTCAAGTGACATTATTTTTACAGTAAATTTTCTAAACTATGAACGATCATTCTATTTGTTAATTTTCTCGTAACCGTTTACATTTTTATTGTATAATTGTCTTACAAATAAATCATCATTCAAACTCATAATATTTTCCGAATTTTTTTAGGCAAATAACCAAATATCAAAAATACTTCATTAAAGGAGGAATCCCTAGTGAAAATGAATAAATTACTAGCTCAAGAGATTTCGAATAAAGTAATGCAAGTTATTCCATACAATGTAAATATTATGGACGAAATTGGACTTATTATTGGGAGTGGAGATACTGAAAGAGTAGGCACCTATCATGAAGGGGCGATCACGGCGATTGAACTAGGAACAATCGTTAGCGTCTTTAATACAGAAGGCGGGGCAAAACCTGGAGTAAATATCCCGATTAAGTTTAAAAACAAAGTCATTGGTGTAATTGGTATTAGCGGTGATCCTAATACGGTTGCACCGTTTGCTGAGCTTGTTCAAATAACAGCTGAATTATTAATCAATCAAGAGTTCCTATTTAAAGAACGCCGAATAAAAGAACAAATAAAAGAAGAGTTTTTATATCAATGGGTTTTTCGAAATGATCAATATGATGAAGCTTTTAAAAATAGTGCTGCAGCAGTTGGAATCGACTTACATTTGGAGAGAAAAGCGATTATTGTTAAAGGCACTTCTATAAAGGAACCATATTTATCGGATCAGGAATTCACATTCCGACTTAGTCAAAATACACTTTTGTATATTGTCCTTGGAAACAGTGATATTTTAAAACGATTATCAGCCAATAATTGTATGATAGGTATCGGAACAAATAGTACCCATATTGCCAAGTCGACCCAGGAAGCAAAAAGAGCCTTAGAGATAGCAGAGAAACTTAGCTTATCAGTTAATCCTTGTTATTACGATGATTTAAAATTTATTGATTGTCTCACCCTAACGAATGTGGATGGAGTTTTTAATGAATTGAGTCATTGCTTTCAGGAACTCGAAACCAATCCTAAAGGAATAGAGTTAATCGAAACACTCATTAGTTTTATTGAAAATAATGGAGACATGAACGCCATTTCGAAAAAACTCCATATTCATCGGAACAGCTTGGCGTACCGCCTTCAAAAAATTGAACATTTGACAAATAAAAATCCTAAAAAATTCACTGATTTATTTCAGCTCTACACCGGATATGTCCATTACAAATTAAAAGCAGGTGAATAACCACTTTAACACAGTAAAGCGGTGGGGGACTGTCCCCCACCGCTTTACTGTGTTACTTAACCGAAGAAGTTTTTGAAAGATTGAAGGGTGACTTGGCGGTTTAACGCTGCGAGTGAAGTTGTCAGTTCGATCCCTTTTGGGCAAACCTCGACGCAGTTTTGTGAATTACCGCAAGTTGTAATACCACCTTCACCCATTACCGCTGCCAATCGTTCTTCCTTGTGCATTGCACCAGTTGGATGCGTATTGAACAGTCGAACTTGTGACAATGGTGCTGGACCCATGAACGGCGAATGATCATTCACATTCGGACAGGCTTCTAGGCAGCAGCCACATGTCATACACTTAGACAGCTCGTACGCCCATTGTCTCGTGTTTTCTGGCATTCTTGGTCCCGATCCCAAGTCATGTGTGCCATCAATCGGAATCCAGGCTTTTACTTTCTTCAACGCATCAAACATACGCTGACGATCGACTGCCAAATCCCGGAACTACCGGAAATGTGCTCAACGGCTCGATTCGAATCGGCTGCTCAAGCTGATCAATTAACGAAGAACAAGCCTGGCGCGGCTTACCATTTATCACCATTGAACAAGCACCACACACCTCTTCAAGGCAGACAGACTCCCAAATAACTGGAGTTGATGGTTCCCCTTTTGCATTGACAGGATTTCGCTGAATTTCCATTAGAGCCGAAATGATGTTCATGTTTGAACGATAAGGAATTGAAAACTCTTCTGTATACGGCTTTGAATGCTGATCCTTTTGCCGTTTGATGATCAGGTTAATTTTTTTACTATTGTTCGTCATGATGATCACTTCGCTCCTTTCTTAGCTTTCGTGTAATCCCGTTTCCGCGGCTTAATTAGTGAAACATCAACATCCTGGTATGATAGCACAGGCTGTTTTGTTGCTGGATTAAATTGGGCCATCGTTGTTTTCAACCATTCTTCATCATTACGATCCGGGAATTCAGGCTTATAGTGCGCTCCGCGGCTTTCATTACGATTAAGTGCCCCAAGTGTTATCACCTGTGCCAAATTAATCATTCCTTCAAGCTGACGCACAAACGATGTACTTGAATTGCTCCATTTAGCTGTATCCTCAATATTAATGCGCTTGTAGCGTTCAACGAAATCCTGAAGCTTATCGTACGTCATCGCAAGCTTCTTGTTCTCGCGCACAACCGTTACATTATCGGTCATCAGCTCGCCAAGCTCCTTATGAAGCAAATACGCATTTTCATTCCCTTTCATCGATAAAATCGAATGATAACGTTGCCCATCTTCAGTTAGCTGGCGTTCAAATATCGATGATGGTACTCCATCTGATGACTTACTGATTCCATTGATATACTCAAGCGCGGACGGACCTGCAACCATCCCACCGAATACAGCTGATAAGAGCGAGTTAGCGCCAAGGCGGTTGGCACCATGTTGAGAGTAATCACATTCACCAGCAGCAAACAGACCTGGAATGCTAGTTTTTTGGTTAAAATCAACCCAAAGGCCACCCATCGAATAGTGAACTCCAGGGAAAATTTTCATCGGTACTTTGCGAGGGTCATCGCCCATGAATTTTTCATAGATTTCCATAATCCCGCCAAGCTTGATATCCAACTGCTTCGCATCAATATGGGAAAGGTCAAGATAGACTTTGTTCTCTCCATCGATTCCAAGCTTTTGATTTACACAAACATCAAAGATTTCACGAGTCGCAATATCGCGTGGCACTAAGTTTCCGTAAGCTGGATATTTTTCCTCAAGGAAGTACCATGGCTTACCGTCCTTATAAGTCCAAACACGACCGCCCTCTCCACGTGCTGACTCACTCATTAAGCGGTTTTTATCGTCACCAGGAATCGCAGTTGGATGGATTTGAATGAATTCACCATTCGCATAGTAAGCACCCTGCTCATACAATCTTGCTGCGGCATAGCCTGTATTAATCGTTGAATTGGTTGATTTTCCAAAAATAAGCCCTGGACCACCAGTTGCAATGATAACGGCATCAGCTGGGAAAGCTTGCATCTCCATCGTCCGTAAGTTTTGGGCGGTAATCCCGCGGCATACACCATCATGATCAAGAACTGCGGATACAAACTCCCAGCTCTCATATTTCGTTACGAGTCCCTCTACTTCAAATCGACGAACCTGTTCGTCTAGCGCATATAACAGCTGTTGTCCAGTTGTCGCACCAGCAAATGCTGTGCGGTGGTGCTGCGTTCCGCCAAAACGGCGAAAATCTAGTAATCCTTCAGGGGTACGGTTGAACATAACGCCCATGCGGTCAAACATATGAATGATTTTAGGAGCAGCCTCGCACATTGCTTTAACAGGGGGTTGGTTTGCTAGGAAATCTCCACCATAAACGGAATCATCAAAATGCTCCCATGGAGAGTCGTTTTCCCCTTTTGTATTAACCGCACCATTGATTCCACCCTGTGCACAAACGGAGTGGGAACGTTTCACTGGGACAATTGAGAATAAATCTACTTTTGTTCCAGCTTCGGCGATTTTAATAGCAGCCATTAAACCTGCTAATCCGCCGCCGACTATGACAATTTTGCCTTTGCTCATCTGCCTTTTCCTCCTATCCTATTTTCGACAAACCCTACTTGCTGTGTGGACTTTCGTTTTAAGCAAATGCTAAAATCGCACGGATCCCGATAATCGATAACACGACAAATAGACCAAGCGTAATGTATTGGAATAGCTTTTGTGATTTCGGAGTCACGGTAATTCCCCACGTAATCAAGAATGTCCAAACTCCATTAGCAAAATGGAAGATTGATCCGACAATTCCGATGATGTATAGGGCCAATGACAGTGGATTGTCAACGATACCGGCCATCAAATCAAAGTTCGCTTCTGCTCCAAAAAACTCAACCTGAACCTTCGTTTCCCAAATATGCCACGTCACAAATATAAGAGTAATAATTCCAGTTATTCGTTGTAGGTAAAATTTCCAGTTTCTAAAATAGTTATAGCGACCGACATTGTGTTTTGCTTGAAATGCGATATAGATTCCATAAATTGCGTGAAAATATAGCGGAATAAAAATAATGAACGCCTCTAGGAAAACTTTAAATGGTAGATTCCCCATTACTCCTGCGGCGGTGTTGTATGCGTCCATCCCCCACGTTACCGTGTAGTTCACAAATAAATGAACCATCAGGAACACCCCAACTGGGATGATTCCTGACAGGGAGTGTAGCTTTCGGTATAAATGCTGGTTTTTTCCTCGCTCCATAACCTTGCTGCCTCCTTTTTATCTACGAGCTTTATTTCTTTTATAAAATCTAGCAGTCTACTAGATCCAATACGTTACGCCATTACAAGCTCACGTTTAACTGCTTTCTTCTTTTCAATTAACATTTTTCCAGAGATACCTGGGTGCGTCATTTCAAATGGATTTAGGATTGTATCAAGCTCATCATTTGTTAACACACCGCGTTCAAGCACGATTTCACGAACTGGTCTTGACCCAACAATTGCTTCACGAGCAATCGAAGCAGCTGTTTCATAACCAACGTGTGGGTTAATCGCTGTAATAACGCCGACACTGTTATGAACATATGCAGCCATTCTTTCTGCATTTGCAGTGATTCCGCTTAAGCAGTGAGTACGGAATACATTAAAGACATTCGTCATGATCTTAATAGATTGCAATAGATTGAAGACAATAACAGGTTCCATAACATTTAGCTCAAATTGTCCTGCTTCTGATGCCATGCTGATCGTTAAGTCATTCCCAACAACCTGGAATGCACTTTGATTCAGAACTTCAGCCATAACTGGATTTACTTTACCTGGCATGATGGATGATCCTGGTTGACGTGCAGGCAGGTTGATTTCGCCCAATCCACAACGTGGACCAGAAGCCATCATTCGAAGGTCGTTTGCCACTTTTGACATGTTTAACATACAAACCTTTAAAGCTGAAGAAACTTCAATATAGCAATCTGTATTTTGCGTACCATCAACAAGATTTTCTGAGCCAGTTAATGGGTAGCCACTAAATTCAGCTAGGTTACGAACTGCTTTTTCAATGTAGGTAGGGTCTGCATTTAATCCTGTTCCTACTGCTGTTGCGCCCATATTCACTTCGTACAAATGTTTACGTGTTGCTTCAATGCGGTCGATATCTCTTTTTAACACTCGAGCATAGGCTGCGAATTCCTGACCAAGACGAATCGGCACAGCATCCTGGAGATGAGTCCGTCCCATTTTAATAACTCCATCGAATTCACGAGCTTTATTCATGAATTCTTCGTGCAAATCCCCCATCGTTTCAAGAAGGATATCCAAAGTAGATAAGGTTGAAAGATGAATCGCAGTTGGAAATGCATCATTTGTGGACTGCGCCATGTTTACATGCGAGTTCGGACTGATGACTTTGTAATTCCCTTTTGTTTCACCAATTATTTCAAGCGCGCGGTTGGCAATGACTTCATTTGTATTCATATTAATCGAAGTCCCGGCACCGCCTTGGATTGGATCAACGATGAATTGATCATGAAGGTTACCATCGATTACTTCTTGGGCTGCTTGAGCGATTGCATCTGCTACCTTTTGGTCAAGTTGACCGATTTCAGCGTTTGCTAATGCGGCTGCTTTCTTAACAATTGCCATTGCAATAATTAATGCTTCATCAATTTTATATCCAGTGATTGGAAAGTTTTCAATTGCACGCATCGTCTGTACACCATAATAAGCTTGGGCTGGTACCTCTTTTTCACCTAGAAAATCCTTTTCGATCCGGAATAATTCTTCCATCTCAATCATCTCCTAATATCCTAATGTGGGGGACACACCCCCGATTGCTTTAACACTGTGCATTAGCGGGGGTCAGTCCCCCACTGCTTTAACGCTGTACATTAGCGGGGGTCAGTCCCCCGCTGCTTTAATGCTGTACTTCACTGGGGGACTGTCCCCCAACGCTTTAAAGTACGACCATGCTTAGGAGGATGCCGATTCCTACAGCGCCTAGGGTCGCGATTAGTCCTGGCAGCATGAAGCTGTGGTTAAGAATGTATTTCCCGATTCCTGTTGTTCCGGGTACGGTCAAAGTTAATGGCCGCAACGACAGTTGGATAGTTCGGGATAAAGAAATATCCATTAACAGCTGGGAACATGGCAATTAATAATGCCGGGTTAATTCCAAGTGTAATTCCAAGTGGCATTAGTGTACGAACTGTTGCAGCTTGGCTGTAAAGCAAGATCGATAGAGCAAATAATGCTAGTGCAAACAACCATGGTGCTGCTGTAACTAAATCTGAAATCGAGCCAGAAATCAGGGCCATATTTCCTTGGAAGAATGTATCACCCATCCAAGCGATACCGAAGATCGCAACAACAGCTGTTGCACCTGCTTTAAACACACTTCCAGAAACAATTTCATCTACATTTGGTTTACAGAAAATAATCATTAGGGCGGAAATCGTAAGCATGACGATTTCAATCGCACCTGGCATTGTCATTCGAGTAAATACGCCTTCGATTTCCCAGCCTGGACGTAATTCTTCAAACGAACCAAGTAAAACAACTAGTACTGCAGCAATCAAGAAGAAAATAACAGATAGCTTTGCGCCAGGATTAGGTGTAAATTCTTTTTTGTCCTTTTTAATTGGAGCAAGTCCTGCTTCAAGGCGTTTTAAATATTCAGGGTCCATGTTTAACTCTTTACCTTTTTTGCTCATTACAAAAGCAGCGATCATACAAGCAATTAAAGTTGATGGAACACAGATCAACATAATTTGAAGTAAGTTCACATTAAAATCAGTCAATAAAGCTAATAATGCAACCGTTGCAGCCGAAATTGGCGAAGCGGTAATCGCCTGCTGTGATGCTATTACAGCGATTGACATTGGGCGTTCAGGACGTACTCCTGATTCACGTGCAACCTCTGCAATAACAGGTAGAACGGAATATGCAACGTGACCTGTACCTGCACAGAAAGTAAAAATATAAGTTACCAATGGGGCAATAAATGTAATCCATTTAGGATTTTTTCGAAGAGCCTTTTCAGCAAGAAAAACAAGGTATTCCATGCCTCCAGCCGCTTGAAGCGCTCCTGCTGCCGTAACAACGGCAAGAATCATTAACATAACATCAATCGGTGCTGAAGTCGGTTGTAGTCCGAACCCAAACACGAGAATCGCTAGACCGACGCCGCCCATTACTCCTAGACCCACGCCGCCAAGGCGTGCTCCAATAAAAATACAGGCAAGCACGATTAGAAATTGAATCCAAAACATGTTGTCTTCCCTCCAAACGAGATAATGAATAGTAGAATGATTAGTGCAATAAAAATAAGGCCAAACCTTTTTTGTGACTGGTTTAGAAGTTCATCATCTTCATGAACCTCCTGTCACCTTCTTTCTTTTCTTTTTGTTTTCGTAAATTGCTTCCAAATCTTTTACGTTAGTGAAAAATTAATTTAATATCATACTGAAGCCAATCTTGTGAAGCAATTCACAATATTAATTTTTAAAAAATATCATCAACCTTGCTGGGTTTAATGAAGCAAGAAGACAGAAATGCTTATTTATAAGAAAGGGGAAACTGTCTTCTTGCTTGATTTGATGATAATTGCCACCCTACGAAAAACTACAAAATCTAACACACTGGATTTCGAACTTAATAAATTTGTCATAATTACGTGTTTGATAATCTTGCAATTCCCGTACAATGTTAATGAAATCAATACTTCTTGCTGGGTGTGTTTTGTTTTCGAAGTAAGCCCGTTTTAAATACGGTAGACGTGGATTGTTTTGGGGAAAATAATTCAATTAAAGTCAGTCGTAACAACATCATTTTTATCCAAACAGGATGTGTAAGCCGTGAAAAACAAAATTCTTGTATATTTAGCCATGATTATCATGGTTCCGCTCGCCGGCGAATTAAAATTATATCCATTTGAAGAAAATGTTCGCGTAAGTCTCGGCACTCCAGTTTTCTTTTTCTTTTTATTATGGTCGCGGCAAATGAAACCAATCCTTTCCGGAGTTCATGTTGGTGTGGCAGTCGTTCTATTTCGAGTTGCCCTTAGAGTACTAGGTGATGGCATGCTGTTTGAAGATGCACTTGAACGCCATTTTCCTGTGTTTTTTTATTACTTGGTATTTGCGATGATGTTTCATTTATTTAAAATTAAAAAATTCTATGAACAACCGTTACTTATCGGCTTATTTGGCGTCATCATGGAGATTATTGCAACGTTTACGGAGATGGGAATTCGGTCATTTCATAACCATGTGGATATGAGTGTGAATAGCGCCTTCACGATTGGTGTGATTGCAATCATCCGCAGTTTTTTCGTGCTTGGTTTTTTCAACCTAATCGTTATCCGGGAATCACGAATTGCAGCAACCGCCCAACAGCTCCGTAATGAACAAATGCTTGTTCACATTTCCAACCTTTATGTTGAAATGATTCAGCTAAAAAAAACAATGAAGAATACGGAGAATTTAACAAGTGCTGGTTATAACTTGTACCTGGGACTTAAAAGCGAGCGGCCAAAACGAATTCGCCAAAACCGCCTTAAAATTCGCCGGGGAAATTCATGAAATAAAAAAAGACAATCAGCGAATTTATGCAGGTCTTTCAAAGCTAATGGCCAAGGAAAAAATGGATGATTTTATGACTATCAACGAAATCATTCATGTTATTGTCACTGGGAACGAACGGTATGCAGTCATGCTTGGAAAAAACATTACTTTTACTAACAATATTTGGGGAATCCATCCGAGCTATAACACGTTTATGCTTCTTTCACTGATTAATAATCTTGTCGCCAATGCCGTTGAAGCGATCGAGGCGAACGGAGAAATTCATATTGATGCCAAAATGGATTTAAACATGCTCGCAGTCCAGGTAAAAGACAATGGTTCAGGAATAAGCCCGCGAAATCGAACGCTCATATTTACTCCTGGATTTACAACTAAATTTGACAATATCGGCCAGGCATCAACCGGCATTGGTTTATCCTATGTTAAAGACACGATTGAAGAATTTGGTGGTTCAATTACGTTAGACGAACCTGAAGCAATCTATAAAACAGTGTTTACAATTTGCCTTCCAATTGAGAGTTTGCTGGAGAGAGGATGAGATAAATGAATTTTTTTATAGTGGATGATTCTGCCCCAATTCGGGCAATGCTTGCCAATATAATTGAAGATGATGACCTTGGGATTGTAGTTGGTGAAGCCGAGGATGGCTCAGAAGTTTATGCCGACATACTAGCTGCAAAGAAGATAGATATTTTGCTCATTGACCTGCTTATGCCTAATCGGGACGGAATCGAAACAGTTAGAGAAATTGCACCTTCGTTCAATGGAAAAATAATCATGATTTCACAAGTTGAAACGAAGGACTTAATTGGAGAGGCTTACTCACTTGGCGTCGAATACTACATTACGAAGCCGATTAACCGATTTGAGGTCGTCAATGTACTAAAGAAGGTACAGGAGCATCTTCTATTAAAAAATTCAATCCAGCAAATTCAAAATTCCTTAAGCGGACTGCAGCAGCTTAATCAACCTGTAACACCAATGATGGGAGCTTCGCGCTCAAGCCAGAATGAAACTTATGCAATTATTGCTTCAGGTAAAAATATTTTACTGGAGCTTGGGATCATTGGCGAAAGTGGAAACAAGGATTTACTTGATCTTCTCAGTGTTATGTACGATATCGAACAAATGGGAAATCGCGCTACTCCATCTTTAAAGGAATTATATGAGAAAATCGTAGAAAAACGATTAGGTCGCAGTGTTTCACCTTGCGAATTAAAGAAAGAAATAAAAGCAGGAGAACAACGAGTTCGCCGAGCGATCCACCAGGCGCTCGACCATATTGCAGCGCTCGGTCTGACCGATTACACAAACCCAAAATTTGAACATTACGCCTCAACCTTCTTTGACTATGCACAAATTCGTCTCAAAATGCGCGAGCTCGAGGGAAAAGCCGGGACCGGAAGCACAGGAACAAACCCCCGCGTCAACATAAAAAAATTCATCCAGGCTCTCTACATGGAAGCCAAAACACTTTAACAGAATAAAGCGGTGGGGGACTGTCCCCCACCGCTTTACTGCGTTAAATAACCACACTTTTAAGCTGTATGTGTTAATTTCTTCTTTGGTGATGTTGTTTAATTCCTATGCTAATCATACCAACAAAGGCAAGTCCAAGTCCGATGATTAGGTAATCGTAGTTTGATGTTGGTGCTGAGGAAGCTTCTGTATCCGCAAAGACAAATCCTGCAAAAACAGCATGAAAGACAAGGATGACCACAAACAAAGCTGCAAATCTACTAAACTTCAAAACTCTTCCTCCTTTTTTATAAATAAACTAGTATAAGAACATTGTTGATTATTGAGTAATCTGTTGATTGATATGAAATCAACAGACATATTTAACGAAGTCAAAGATACATATGTAATCGCCCTTAATTATATTGAGGTAAATTTAAATATTCAACGTTTTCCGTTCTACAAAAACTGCATTTCAGCACTGTTATTTAAAGATTTTTATGACATTCGAACTAGAAAAAAATTAGCTAAAAGGCGTAATAATGCTTAAGTTTCAACTAAATTTTCATTTCGACAATTTTTGGTCGACACCACTCTATTCATGTCACAATTTATTAATAGGACTTTCAGAAAAAAAGTCTTACATTTTGAATGATACTGGTCGATTTTACAAATAATTAGCTTACTAACAAAATCCAATTGTGGAGGGGAACGAATGAAAAAAATCGTAATATTAGTCTTAGGAATGCTCTTCCTGTTAAGTGGTTGCGGCAATGATTCAGCTGATGAACCGAAGGATGCAGAAGGTCTTTATAACAAAAGCTGTGTTGGGTGTCACGGTGCGGACCTTAAGGGTGCATCGGGGCCAGCGTTAACAAATTTGAAAGATAAATATAGCGAGGAAGAATTACATACACTCATTATGGAAGGGAAGGGCATGATGCCCGGCAACCTCTTATCCGATGAGGAAACACAGCTTATGGTAGATTGGCTGATGACAAAATAACAGGCCCAATTCTTGACGGGTTCCATAACTACTATTACAAAACATGAAAAATGACTAACAAACCGTCTGTGAATTTGTTAGTCATTTTTTATTGCTAATCAGGTTTATTGCAAAATATCGATTTGTCTGGTGTCCCCTTCTTTTTGTTGCTAATCGTGTTTGTGTGCGGACATCACAGACGCTATTTATACAGAACGAGGCAGTTTGATCGGTTTTACGGACACCAGAGCCCTTATTCATTAATAATCAAGCATGATTCAATTGTTTTTTTGCAAATAAGGTATTCCATGTCCAGTAAATCTTAAACAACCGGGAATTTCATCATAATAAGGGCCTCTGTGTCCCTAAAGTTTCATTTCGGTTGCCTTTCGCTATTTGATGCTCCCAAGGCCGTCATCATATTAGACTTGTCCTTTCCATGGTGGTAAAATTTAGCCATTCTTAGTGTTGGAGGTTGGATACGTGATGAAAATAGCCTTTATTTCAGATATACATGGGAATGCCGTAGCACTTGATGCAGTGCTTAGAGAGTTAAAGCGGTCGGAAGTTGACAAGATTTATGTGCTCGGGGATGTTTGTTACCGTGGTCCTGAACCGAAGCGTTCACTTGAACTGGTACGCTCATTGGATACAGAAGTGATAAAGGGGAATGCGGATGAATGGGTTGTCCGTGGTGTCCGAGAAGGAGAGGTTCCCCCTCAAGCATTGAACATGATGCAAACAGAACGTGACTGGACCGTTTCACAACTAGATGAAACCGATCTTGATTATCTTCGAGGTCTTCCTTCTGATCTAAAAATCAATCTAAATAATGTGGCAATCCATGGATTCCACGCTACACCAGAAAGCTTATTTGAGATTGTATTGCCTGATAGTGGTGATGATGTTTTGGAGACTCGCTTAATGCAGGGAGCACAAGACGCACAAATATATGTTTACGGGCATATTCATCGTCCCTATATTCGCTTTATCAACGGTAAAATTGTGATGAATATTGGCAGCGTCGGACTTCCATTCGATGGAATGGCAAAGGCTTCCTACGGTTTAGTTGAGGTTGAGGACGGGCGTGCAAAAGTGTCAATTCAAAGGGTAGATTACGATTTAGAAAAGGTAATAGAGCTTTACGAGAACCTAGATTACCCAAACACAGCAATGATGACCGAGGTAATTCGCAACGGAAGATTATAGTCGTTTAGAGTTTGAGATAGGTAACTTTTTTTATCATAATTAGTGAAAAATCCTTAAAATTTTGGAGGAAATAAAATGGCCATTATTGATATTACCGTGATTCCCGTTGGCACTTCGACACCAAGTGTAAGCGAATATGTCGCTGACATTCACAAGGTCCTCGAGCAGCACAAGGATACGATAAAATATGAATTAACCGCAATGAGCACGTTGATTGAAGGAGAGCTTGCGGACCTGCTTGAAATTGTTAGACAAATCCATGAGATCCCATTTCAAAAAGGATTAGAACGTGTTTGCACCAATATTCGTATCGATGATCGTCGCGACAAGGAAAATACGATGGAACGAAAGCTCGAGTCCGTAAGAAGTAAATTGTAGATGCACTGAATTGTTTTTAAAAAGGTGTCCCCAAGAGTAGGGACACCTTTTTAGCGAGTGGTTTACTTGGGCGTTCCGTTTTTTACTTGCGTCATTTGGATTTTTACTTGCCAATTTGGACGATTTACTTGCGAAATTCGGCAGGTTACTTGCCGTTTCCGAAATGTCATATTTCGCATTCTAAAAATAAAGATTCAGCACGTCATTGTTCAGGATTTTTCCCCATTGAATCTCCTTAAGGAAATAGTTTCTCCCATATGGAATATAATAACTTTGATCGCAGGCTAATTGATCATCCGTTGTTTTGTGATATTTATTTAATATTAGCGAATGTGTACCATTTTTAGAGATGAAGGAATGATAGATTTCAGCATATGGCTTCAAATACGGATTTTCACGTAATTGAATCGGTGATAAATCAATAAGTGTATGTGCTGCATGTCTTGGAGTATTAGGATATAGGTACAAAACAAAGGCTGACTTACGAGGTAAAGAGGTCAAAAAATAGCTCGGAAACGTATCGTGCTGGATTTTTAATTGACAGGATAATTGATCATGCTGTATATCGTTTTCAATGGGTGATAGCAGTAAATGCATCGATGCTAAATAACACTTTAAGGCTAAATTTTGATTTTTCAATAAATATGCCGTTTTCCCTAAACTCATATAAGCAGATCTATTTAAAGGATCAAATTCCAATGCTTTAAAGAATTTAATTTTAGCACCTTCTAAATCCCCAGCTTGCTTCAAAGAATTCCCTTGATCAATGAACTGATTAGCAGCGCTTCCCATGCATTACCCACCTTTTTGTACATTCTCCTATTACATAATTTGATTATATCGAAAATAAATAATGGAATTTTCAGCATATATTACAAAGTCATTAAGTTAATATTTACCATTTCCCCTTAAACACAAAAAAGCTCGGTCTCCTCAATACTGAAGAAACCAAGCTCTCCTCAATTCATTAATCAATTAAACTAGCTTTATCTTCACCGAATGCCTTTTGCCACTCTGATTTAAACACGCGAACATCAGTTTCGGTTGCTGGGAAAGCAACAAACTTTTCGATTAAGTCAGGTCCTACTGTTACGGTTTGAGCACCTGCGAGACAAACATCATGAACCTGTTGGACATTTTTGAAACTTGCGGCAATAATATCAGTCGTCAGATGGTAGTTTTTGAAAAGCTCGGCAATCTCCGCGACAACTTTTACACCATCAATAGTTAAATTGTCCATCCGGTTTACATATGGAGCTACATATTGCGCACCTGCCATTGCAGCAATTAGCGCTTGAAAAGAAGTATAAATCGTTGTTGCCAATGTTGGAATATTTTCCTCTGTTAACAGCTTAATCGCCCGAATTCCCTCTTCTGTAACTGGGATTTTCATGACCACTTTTCCAGACAGCTGATGGCGAATATACTTTGCTTCCTCGACCATTTCCTCAGCTGTATCACCTATTACCTGTACGAATAGTTCCTTTTCGTCACCAATTGCTGCTCGTATTTCCTTAAGAAGCTCTAAATACGGCCGGTTCTCCTTGACGATAATCGACGGATTCGTCGTTACGCCTGCAATTGGATAATATTTTGTTAAATATTTAATTTTTTCCACATCTGCAGAATCAATATAAAGTCTCATTATTGGTCCTTTCTCCTCGTAAAACAGAGGGATAAATTGATTTAAACAAAGTTTGTACAGTGCTAGGAACTATTTCGAGGCACTTAACAAAATTATATAACTCATAGACTTTTAAAAAAAGTGAAGAACAAAAATTGTGCTTAAAAATAAAAAGCGCATAATGCTACCCTTTAACTGGTTAGCCCTGCGCCCTATTTGTGGATTTATTCATTTCCTATTTTCCCAAAAAACATTGCTGATTCTTAATCATCGCCACCGTCTGAATCACTATCAACTCCATTAACACTTTCATCATTATCATCGTCATCATAGTCAGAGCTTTTTGCTCGTGATCTCTTTCTGCTTCGTGAATGAAACGAACCGCCGCTTGGAAATAATACAAAACCGACGATCGCTACAATAATACCAATTCCTTCGTTCGCTGTGAAAAAAAGAAGATAAACACCAAATAACATGATGAGAACACTAATCAATTTCAAAATAATTTTTAGCAGAGTAATCCCCCCTTTACCTATCCTAAATACATATTCTGCACCATTACTATTTATACGTAGCTTTGGTATGAATTAGTTGAAGCGGGACTGGTCAATTCAACGGTAGGGATTGGGTAATTTTTCTCTCAGCTAAGACTTTTGTCGTGTTTTGTTATTTTTTATCGAATTATGATATGAATCGATGTATAATAGGGCGATGCAAATAAATAAATTTAAGTGGAGGATGAGCAAGTATGATGGAGTGGACGTTAGCCATTTTATTTGGAGCTGCTGTAGTGCTGTTCATTATGTCTTTTTACAAAGCAAAGCAGACATCCAATGATGTCCAACAGCAATTAGACCATATGACCTTTACGTACAATGATCAAATAAATAAGCTTCAGGAACAGGTTCGAAATCTTGAAATTGATGCAGAAATTTCTGCCCAAGTGGCGGGTAATCCTGAGGAACAGAGTGCACTCCGTGAAATGATTGACATGCAAAGACGCGGATATTCGCTTGAAAGCATCGCAACAAAATTCGAAAAAACAGAAGCTGAAATCGAGAGCAGTCTAACTCCTTACGTCAAACCTAAGAGTGAAAGGGGAACGGTTGAAAATGACAGCTAAAACGATGCGCAGTGTAGCCGGAGGCATTTTCATCGCAGCTTTCCTAATGGCCATTGTTTATTTTCTTGGTGGATCAGATTCAGGTACGGCAGTTAAAACGGTTGCAGCAGAAAAAATGACTGCAGCACAAATGAAAAAGGAGCTTTCATCTGACGGCTTTGTTATTAAGACCCAAGAAGAATGGGATGCCCAGGTTGCAGCCGTAAAAGCAGCAGAAAAGAAAGCGAAAACTGCGGCAAAAAATGCTGATACTACAGATGCTAAAAATAAAGATCAACAGGAGCAAAAAGGCACAGAAAAAGTCGTGTACCGCACCGCGCTCTTTGTTGCTTCAGGGATGACAAGCATTGATGTTGGTAATGCTCTTGTTCAATCAAAAATCATTCCAAATGCGTTGGAATTTTCACAGGAAGTAGATAGACGCGGTCTAGCCAATTCCTTGAAGCCAGGCATGTACGAGGTCGAAAGCGGAATGACAACAGACGAAATCATGGCGGCAATTTTCAAATAGTCGTGGTTCTACTGGGTTAGCAGTTTGAGAGATTTTTGAGTTTAACATATATTGAAAATGAGGGTGCTCCGAAAAGTTTTGGCTTTTTGTGGAGCACCCTCATTTTTATTGCCTCAAATCTAAAACTTAACCAGCTGTGCACACGTCTTACAGGAAATTAATTAACAGCACTATTGCGCTCACAATTGGAGTTACGACAATGCCATAGCGCAAGAAAATTTGCGGCAGCCGTTTCGTTAATTTTGCACCAATATATGAACCGATCATCGTGCTTAATGCCACTTGTAAAAACAATTCCATATCGAAGTAGCCGTTTTGAAAAGAGCCAATTGATGCAAACAGGGCAATCGGGAGAATGACCAGCATTGTTGTCCCTGCTGCAATTCGCATCGGGAAATGGAGCCATTTTAACAAGGATAGTTGGATGAACGGTGCCGCACCGATGCCGAACGTACCCGAAATGAATCCGTTCCCTAGTCCTACAGCAGCATAACGGAGGAATCCCAATTCTTCTTGCTGTTCGTTAGGTTCTGAAACTATTTTCGTTTTGGCCCATATTAGAATTCCTGAAAGTGTGAGGGCTGAAACGGTAAACAGCATTAGCACATTAGGATTTATAAACGGAGTCAAGCGCATTCCAAAATAAGCGCCCACACCACCAAATAACCCGACCATAATCCCTTTCTTTAAATTTATATTTCCATCCCGAAAATGACTCAAGCTTCCGGTCAATACTGTAAAAAACATGACCGGAACTGCGGTTCCAATCGCAGAATGGATTGGGATATTAAAAACCGTAACAAGAAGGGCAATAATAAAGCCAGACCCGCCAGCACCAATAAAACCAAGCAAAACTCCTAGCATCAGCATCGTCAATATCAGCAACAAAATTCATAACCTCTTTCTTCGGACTTCAGATTTTTAAACTAATTTTCCTACAATAACAATGGGATTTTCTAATCTAATAATTGTACTACCTTTCTTCATCTTTTTTAATAAAAATGTTTTGAATTCCTGCTGATTTGAAAAAGTGGTCTATGATAAATTTTCGAGGCTCTCAAAAGTTGTATATTTTATTTTTATAAGAAGGATAATAATAGAACAAATAGAGGGCTAAGGGGATAATAATGCTAGAAAATGGAAAAATATCTCATGTGCAATTTTCAGTATTAGTGATGATGTATCTAATTGGAAGCTCTGTTTTATTATTGCCATCCGCTTTTGCTGCTAAAGCGAAGCAGGATGCTTGGCTCGCTGCCATTGTGGGTGTTATTGTAGGGGTTTTGCTTGTATTGCTATACAATGCATTAGGGAGTACTTTTCCAAAGATGACCTTAGCGGAATATTGCGAGAAAATCCTCGGAAAGTGGTTAGGAAAGTTAGTATCCCTCTCTTTTTCAGCCTATTTCTTCCTTATTTCTGCACTTGTCCTACGAAATATAGGAGATTTCATGGTCACTCATATATTGGATGCCACGCCGATTCAGTTTATTGAGATCTTTTTTTTAGCCATCGTTCTTTTTGGGCTCTATTATGGACTAGAAGCGTATTCACGTACTTCAGAGATGTTATTTCCATGGGTGATCTTATTTTTTTTAATTCTCATCCTCTTAATTCTTCCACAAATTGAGCTAGTAAATATTCAGCCAATCTATGAAAGTGGCATGAAATCAATCATCAATGGTGCTCTCCCATTTATCGGAACTCCATGTATGGAGCTTGTCGTGTTTTTAATGCTATTTCCTTTTGTCCACGGAACAAAGGATGCTAAGCGTTCCTTTATAATTGGTTATTTGTTTGGGGGAATCATTCTTATAATCATTTCCCTAGTAACCATACTAGTGATCGGATATAGAACAACAACAAACGTCATCTACCCCACTTTTCTTTTAGCAACAAGGATTAATATAGGCGGTTTCATTCAAAGAATCGAGGCCAGCCTTGCCATATTATGGTTTATCACAATCTTTTTTAAACTGACCATTTGTTTTTATGCATCTTCCTTGAGCTTAGCGCAAACATTAAGGCTAAAAAAATATCAATTTTTATTTTTTCCATTCTCCATGATCATGATTGTTCTTTCATTAATAGCCTATCCGAATTCAGCCTACTTTCTGTCCGTTATTGGGTCAATTTGGACACCCTTTGCCTCCGTTTATGGGTTAATTCTTCCTGCATTATTATTAATCATTGGCAAACTGAGGAAGCTGGGAGACAATCCTTCCACATCTGTTGGGGAGAAAATTACCAGAACAGTTCTGAAAAGGAGTAAGAAAGGAGTGTGTATGTTTTTTTACACACTCCTTTTTCACGAGGGAAAAAGAGGCTCACTTGTTTAAGAGGTGGTCTCAATACTTATATTTGTTCACTGCTTTCAACTGATTCGACAACTTCCACATGATCACTTGTTTGGAGGGAAACAAGCGAAACTTCCCCATGCTTCCTTTTCTTGATGACAAGAAAAATGATTAGAGCTAGAGCAGCGATTCCTGCATAAATGCCATTTTCCCATGGGATAGAAAGTATTCCGAGCGAAATAGCTGAAAGAAAGAAGAAGTATATTAGGTTGCCAAGTGCGGTAGCGTAGAAAAATTTTAGGAAGCGAATAGAGCTAATGCCCGCTGCAATATTGACTACACTTGTCGGAATGAACGGCATGACTCGGCCAAAGAAAACGAACCAAAACCCATTTTCCTCCATTTTTGTTTCCCATTTTTCATTGACGTACTTTGAAAAGAAATTCTGAAACCAATATCGTGTCATATAAAATGAAACCACTGCACCAGCAACACTGCCGAGCCAGCTCCACAGGTATCCTCCTGTAAATCCAAACAGAGAAACATTAATCGAGATTAATAAAATAAGAGGAATGATCGTAAACAGATTTTGGACGGTCATGAGGAGAAGAGTAAGCATTAGAATAAGGAATAGACTGCCATGAGATAATCCTTTTACTGCGTCAGTATCGCCCGATAACAAGACAGCCATTGTATCAGATTTGAAACTTAAATAAAAAAAGGAAGCGTAAACACAATCGGTACATATTTCATTCGTATCGCCATTACGAACACCTCATCGTATGAGAAATTGTCTTACCGTATCATACGAGTGCATCACAAAAATGAACTAGGTCAACAATGGAATTTCTTATGATTTATGGGATATCTCACATTAATTCTGAAGTGCTCCATCAGAAAACCAACTACGCTTTTCTTTTATTGTATTAAACAAATGACTATACTTGCCAACTATTTGCAACATAATAAACAGTTTGTTTTTTCCTATTTTCAAAGTAAGAACGGGTCCAAACAAAAAAGCAGGAGAACCATAGGCTCGTCCCCCTGTTTACTTCATTCTGGCAAGTCTGATTCAAGTCTTTTTAGAAATTCGTCGGCTGCACTGTAGCCTTGCTGCTTTAGGTACCAGTTATTAGCTGCGGCTTCAATTAGGCCAACAACATCACGCCCGGCTGGAGCTGAATTTCAATATGAGGAATTTCGACACCCAAATATTCAGTAAATGAAGGCTCTACCTCAAGCTCATTATTTAAGGAGTTATCCTTCCATCTTGTCAATTCAATATCGAGTGAAATTCTTGTCTCATCCTGATAGGCTTTTCTCCCATAAAGTCGGACTACATTCAACAGACCAATACTTCGAAGAGCGAGAAACTCCTTGTTTGTTTCATTATGAGTTCCGAGCAGTGTTTGTGGACTGAGCTTCTTCAGGACGACAATATCATCGGCAACGAGTCTGTGCCCTCGCCCAATCAATGTATGGGCGGTCTCGCTTTTCCCAATACCTGAAACACCGCGAAGTAAAATGCCCATTCCAAAAACATTGAGGCATACTCCATGAACTGCTATCTCTGGTGCTAATGCTTTGACTAAAAAAGAATCAAGCTTGGCACTGAATTCATAGGTTGGTTCCTTTGTATGCAGAAGAGGGATGCCTTCCTCATCACAGTATCGCATTAAATTGACAAGCCCCCGCTGATCGTCCGTCACGATAAAACAAGGCGGATGGTACTTAACAATATTGCCAACCCGCATCGCCCGCTCTTCTTTATCAAGCGTATGTAAATAGGTTATTTCATTTTGCCCAAGAACCTGAACCTGCTCCATCGGAAAAAATTCAAAAAAGCCGATAAACTCAAGCCCTGGCCGATGTGATCGAGATTTTGTGACAGTCCGCTGCAAATGCTGTTTCCCTGCCAAAACCTCCAATGAAAATCGTTTAACTAAATCCCCAATTGTGATCGATTGCATTCCACCACTTCCCCTTATTAATTGCCTAATTATTATAACGTAAAAATAAAAGAAAACGCTCACATTTACAACTGAAGCATGAGGAGTTTTTTTACAAAAGAAGCAGGTGAACCATCTGTCCTCCTACACCATTCTTTTGCAGCAAAAGAACCATCCCTTTGCTTCAAAAAACAAAAAATCCTTCAAGATAGAAATCAAATTCCAACTTGAAGGACTTTTCTATTTAGTACAGAGAGAGATAAAAGATATAGGGTTAAATCAAATGTTGATTGTTAACTTTCCAAACTTAACTTTCCGGTACACCCTGCTTTTATCGAGATTTTGACAAACTCATTTATATTAGTCTTCCAGGAGTTTTCAGGGTTTTCTTCGGCGAGAATGGCGACACCATCCTTGACCTTTATCCACCCTTTTGTGTCTTCGTCCTGAAAATAGCCAGTGATCGAGGTTGAAACGGGGTGAAAGGCTTGCTTACTTGAATGAATCGTTCCGTAATAAATATGGCTATCGCCATATTGATCATGAATCCAGTCATCCGTAATATTTAACAACCACAGCTTTCCACTACCAATCTTCCCAACTAACTTAGCCTTCTTCTCAAACACATAATCCATGGAGAAATTCCCCTTATGCCATTACTAGTGAGCGTTTTAATGCTGGGATCGCGTCAACCACGTGGCGTTGGATCGCCAGCTCTTCTGGTGAAAATCCTAGAGCAAGACCAATTAACTGTGGTAAGTGAAGAATTGGCATTGAGATATCCTCTGGATTTACTTTTTGAGCTTCCGGCTGATAAGCATCCAGCTGCAACTGGCATAACGGACATGGAGTAACAATGCAATCAGCTCCAGCATATTTTGGTGACAAGCAGTTCTTAGCCGTTAAATCCATTACTTCTCTTTCAGCTGGATAAACTGAATGGAAACCACAGCAAGCTAATCGCTGATCAAAATCAACACTTTCTGCACCTAATACATCAGCAACCATTTCCATTGATTGTGGGTTCATGTGATTCTCAAAGCCCATTACATCCGGTGGCATAACGATATGACAGCCATAGAAATTCGCTACCTTTAAACCAGTTAAAGGTCTTACTACTTTCTTCCGTAAATTCTCTAAGCCGTAATCCTCGATTAATGCCCAAAGAAGATGAGTCACTTCAGTTGTACCCTTATACTTAAGACCAGCTCGATCTAAACCTTCATTCACTTGCGTGCGAAGTTTTTCATTTTTGTCCATTTTCAGCTTAGCTGTACGCAACATTAATGTACACGTATTACAAACTGTTAACATCTTCACCGTGCCCATTTCTTCTGCAAGGGCAATGTTTCGTGCGTTAATAGATGTAGCCAATAAATTGTCTACGTCTTGAATATGGCTTGCACCACAGCATGTCCAACCATTAATTTCGATTAATTCGATTCCTAATGCGGATGCAATTTTTTTTGTAGAAATCATGAGCTCTTCAGCTGCTGATTCTAATGTACATCCTGGGAAAAAGGCGTATTTTAGACTCATGATTTTCTAACCTCCTCAGCATACTTATAAATTTCGCGAATTCCTTTAATACCTTCAACGGCCTTTGGCATATGGAGCGGGTTAATTTTACCCTTTGTAATCATTCTTAAGGCAAACGGTACACGTTTACTTACCGTGTTCACAATACCTTCTGTTTTAATCGGTAGCATTACTTCGTTTAGGCGTCCTTTGCTTCGTACATCATCATGGAACGCAAACGCATGCCTGGCACCTAGGTTTTTCGTTTCACCCATCTTGATCGACTCTGCACGTAAATAAGCAATTTGTTCAGTCAATGGAATACCTTTTGGGCATTTCGTCACACACTGCATACAGTGCAAGCATTTCCATAGCTCATTTTCATAAACCGGACGTATATGCTCTTCTGGTGAGCCATCACGAGAATCGACTGCAAAACGATAAGCACGATTTAAAATAAACGGATCTAAATACGTTCCATCATTGATCGCAAGCTGATTACATTCAGATGCACACACACCACATAAAATACAATCTGTTGGCGCAGCGATTTCATGATAATCATCCTCTGCTTGAATAAAACCGTCTTCCTTTGTACCTTCATCAGATGGAATTAACCATGGCTTTACTTGCTCCATCTTATCCATTTTTGGTTCCCAAGCAATCGCTAAGTCTTTGATCACATCGAAATTTTTCAACGGCTCAAAAGTTAAATAGTTTGTATTGAAGGTTTCCA
Source organism: Bacillus sp. T3 (assembly GCF_033449965.1). Lineage (NCBI taxonomy): Bacteria > Bacillati > Bacillota > Bacilli > Caryophanales > Bacillaceae > Bacillus > Bacillus sp. T3. The sequence continues at coordinate 560,454 of NZ_CP137761.1, read as the reverse complement.
AAACTTCATCTAATGACGTTTTACAGGCAAGAAAAGCATTGTCGTTAACTCGAACGGCACAGCTACCGCAAATTGCGTGTCGGCAAGCTGATGTAAAAGTAAGGGTCGGATCGAGTGTTTCACGAACTGTTGTTAGCGCCCACAGAATCGTCTTTCCTTTTTCATAAGGAATTTCATAATCCTGGAACCATTCGCGCTCGCCATCAAATCTCTTAATCTTGAAAAATAATGTAGTATACATATTAATACTTCCGCTCCTTCGGTTGATATTTCGTGATTTTTACCTGGATGTAATCTAAACGATAGTTGTCCCCTTCCTTATGAATCAATGTATGTTTCAGGAACTCACCATCATTACGCTCAGGATAATCCGCTCTCGAATGCGAGCCACGGCTCTCTTTACGATTGAGGGCACCCATTGTTACGGCCTTGGCAAGTTTTAAAATATTACCAATTTCAACGTAGTTTAAAAATGCCATATTATATTTAATAGAAGAATCTCCACAGAAAGCATCCTTATATTCTTCTAAAAGCTGCTCAACTGTTTGAAGCGCTTGAGCCATTTCCGATTCAGTCCGGAAAATCCCAACATTGTACCACATTGTTTCCGCTAAGCGGTCACGGATACTGAACATGTTGATACCCGTCTTCTTGTGACGAATCGTTTCAAACTCGTCCTTCCATTTAAGTGTCTCAGCTTCTAATTTCTTCGTACCTGCAAATGAACGTCGCTTCGCTGTTTCTTTCGCACCAAGACCAGCATATTTACCAAATAACACTACATCCGCTACAGAGTTTCCGCCAAGACGGTTTGCTCCGTGAATCGATACGCTTGAACATTCGCCAGCTGCGTGAATTCCTTCGATTGGTGTACTGCATGTTTTATAATCACTAACATGGATTCCGCCCATCATATAGTGACAGCTTGGTCGAATAGGTACTGGTTCCTTAATGAGGTCCACACCTTCAAAATCCATCGCCAATTCACGTACTTGTGGAAGACGTTCCATGATTTTTTTCTCACCTAAGTGACGAAGGTCCATTAGAACATAAGAGTTCATTCCTTCACCAAAACCGCGACCCTCTTTAATTTCCGTTTCAATTGAACGGGATACGAGGTCACGAGGTCCAAGTTCCATTTTTTCAGGAGCATAACGAGCCATAAATCTTTCGCCGTCTTTATTTAATAGGTATCCGCCTTCACCACGACATGCTTCTGATAAAAGCACCCCAGTTGAAGCTAAACCAGTTGGATGGAATTGGACAAACTCTGGATCCTTTAATGGAATTCCCGCTTCAAAACAAGCTGCTGTCCCATCACCAGTCATATTGATTGCATTTGTTGTTCTGCTCCAGTAAATACGACCAAATCCACCAGTAGCGATAACAACTGCTTTCGCTTGAATCGCACGAATCTCGCCCGTACGCATTTCCATTGCGACGATACCTTCGAATTTTCCGTCCTCTACCGCAACGGATAAAAGATGCCAGTCATCAAGAAACTCAACTTTATTCTTTAAGCACTGTTCATATAGTGCATGTAAGATAACGTGTCCTGTTTTATCCGCTGAATAGCACGTTCTAGGACTAGATGCGCCACCAAATGGTCTTTGCGCAACACGGCCATTTTCATCACGTGAAAACGGAACTCCGTAATAATCTAATTCAGAAATAACCTTTGGCATATTCGATGTGAAAAATTCAACCGCGTCCTGGTCTGCTAAAAAGTCGCTTCCTTTAACCGTGTCACGGAAATGGCTTTCCGTTGAATCGTTGGCATCACGATAAGCCATCGCTGCGTTAATTCCGCCCTGTGCCGCTCCTGTATGGGAACGTGTTGGGAAAATTTTTGAAATACAAGCGACACGCAAACTTTTATCTTCACTCGCTGATAGTGCCGCCATCATTCCGGCACCGCCCGCTCCTACAACTACAACATCATATTTAAGCATTAAAATTTGCACCTCAATTCCTTGTTAGTCTTCGATTCTGTATTTCTTAACACCAATTTCATAAAGGTCATTACCTTCACAATCGACAGCGACAATACAAGGATAATTTTCAATTTCCATACGGCGAATAGCTTCTGGTCCTAAATCTGGATAAGCAACGATATCAACCTTTTTAATCGTGTCTGCGATTAATGCTGCAGCTCCACCGATTGCTGCGAAGTATACCGCACCATTTTTCTTCATCGATTCGATCACTTCTTTGCTGCGAGGACCTTTACCGATCATTCCTCTTAATCCTTGCTCCATCATCGTTGGCGAATAAGCATCCATCCGTCCACTAGTAGTCGGACCACAGGAACCAATTGGCTTGCCTGGTTTAGCAGGTGTTGGACCAGCATAGTAAATAACTTGGTCTGTTACATCGATTGGCATGGACTCGCCAGCATTCAATGCATCGACCATGTTTTTATGGGCTGCGTCACGCGCTGAATAAATGACACCTGTAATCGATACTTGATCACCGGCTTTTAAATCCTTTACTTGGTCATATGTTAATGGTGTAGTAAGATGTTTAATATTTGTCATTTTTTCCACCCCTTATAAAATTGCTTCTTTATGACGTGCTGCATGGCAGTTCAATGTCACACAAACCGGTAGCATTGCAATATGTGTTGGATAGGTTTCAATATGAACAGCTAAAGCCGTAACCTTTCCGCCAAAACCTTGTGGTCCAATGCCTAATTTATTGATGCGCTCTAGCAGTTCTTTTTCCACTTCTGCATAAGCAGGGTTTGGATTAGGTGAACCAGCTTCACGAGCTAATGCCTTTTTCGCTAATAATGTACATTTATCCATTGTTCCACCGATTCCAACGCCAACAATGACAGGAGGACAAGGGTTTCCACCAGCTTGTGTAATCGAGTTAACGATGAAATCTTTAACGCCTTCGATGCCTTCAGCTGGCTTGCACATTTTCACGGCACCCATGTTTTCGCTTCCTGCACCTTTTGGAAGAACTTGAATTTTGATTTGATCTCCTGGAACGATTTCCATATGAATGACGGCTGGAGTGTTATCGCCTGTGTTTTTGCGGTCTAATACAGGGTCTGACACAACCGATTTTCTTAGGTAGCCTTCTTCATAGCCTTGGCGAACACCCTCATTGATAGCATCCGTGAAGTCACCATCGACAACACGTGCGTCTTGGCCAACCTCTACTAAAATAACCGTCATTCCTGTGTCCTGACACATGGGCGCTTGTTCTGCGCGAGCTAGTTTTACATTTTTCAAGATTTTTTCTAAGCTATATTTACCAAACTCGGATTCTTCTGTTTCTAAGCCTGCAGCAATTAACTTTTCTACATCTTCAGGTAAGTCACAAGCTGCACTCATACAAAGATTTTTAACTGTTTCTGTAATTAATTTTGCTGAGATTTCCCGCATGATTAAATTCCTCCTACCGATTGCAATCTCTTATCTTTATTAGCGTCCACAGCGTTTAGCTGAATGTCGCCACATTCCGAGCAAACTAAAAAGGGAATTACTAATTCATAGCCATCATCGCTGCCATGAAATAACTCTGGGCGATGTTCTGTAATAATTGGAGCTAAACAACAATTAGATGACATAAGCTCTCCTCCACTTTAAATGAAAACTACCGCCGATAGAGTCTGATCATAATAGATCGGGAGGGGGAATCCGCTATCGGCAGTATCTTTTATTCGTTAAGCTTTTTTTACCAAAGTCCTAGGATCTTCCACCAAACTCCACCTATACCGATCCAAACGATGATATGAATGATGGAAATAAGGAAGCCGAGTGACCACCATTTGTTTTGAGTAACATATCCGCTTCCGAAGAAAACAGGTGCCGGACCACAACCATAATGCGTTGTACAGGCAAACAAGTTACTGAAAAATGCTAGAATTAATGCTGATACTAACGGTGGTGCTCCTGCTGCTACGATAACCGTTAAGAATGCTGCGTACATTGCACTTACGTGTGCAGTGTTGCTGGCAAAGAAATAATGAGAATAGAAGTAAACCACTGAAAGGACGATTAAAGCTAACATCCAATCCATTCCACTTACAGCGCCCTTCATTGTTTCACTGAACCAAGGAATCATGCCTAACTCATTTAAGAAGGTAGCCATCATAACTAACACAGCAAACCAAACTAATGTATCCCATGCGCCCTCTTCTTTCTTTATATCAGCCCAAGATAATACTTGAGTTAATAACAATACTCCTAAACCGATAAAGGCTGTTGTCGTTGCTGTAATACCATAGGTTGTTCCAAAAATCCAAAGAGCCAAGATAAGAACGAATACGCCAATCATGTACCATTCTTGTTTTTTTAGTGGACCCATTTCTTTTAGCTTTTTCGCAGCCATTGCTGGTGCTTCTGGAGTCTCTTTCACTTCTGGTGGATATAATTTGTAAATCACAAATGGAATTAAAATTAAACTAATAAGTCCAGGTACGATTGCGGCTGTTGCCCAACCCATCCACGAAATGGTTTCTCCTGTTAAATCTGCTGTAATTTGGGCAGCTAACGGATTAGCAGCCATTGCCGTTAAGAACATGGCAGATGTAATCATGTCACCTTGGAAAGCTACTTTTGTTAAAAATGCTCCAACTTTACGTTCAGTACCATCGCCAACGCGTGAACCAAATGTTTCAGATAGAGATCGGATAATTGGTAAAAGAATTCCACCTGCACGAGCCGTATTTGATGGCATCGCTGGTGATAAGATCAAGTCACTAACTAGTAAGGAATAAGACAATCCAAGCGTTTTCTTACCAAACATTTTGACAAAGATATAAGCTACACGAGAGCCTAAACCTGTTTTGATAAATCCTCTCGAAATAAAGAACGCAATAACGATTAACCAAATTGTTGTGTTTTGAAAACCACTAAGTGCTTGTTCGATCGTCAAGGTTTGTGTTAAAACTGTTGCCGTCAATGCGAGAATCGCTACACTTCCCATTGGTAGTGGCTTACTTACTAATCCAACAATAGTTGCGACGAAAATCGCGAATAAGTGCCAAGCAGGTGCTTCGAGACCTGCAGGTGCCGGTACCATCCAAAGCGCTACACCGATAAGGATCATAATAAGTAGTGGTATTGCTTTTACTTCACTTGGCTTTTTTGTGCTTGTTTCAACCTGTTGAATCTTTGGTTGTTTTAACTTTATTGCAGGAACTGACATATATTTCACTCCTTTATAAATTGCATAATTGTGTTTTTACACTTTCAATTTGTTCACAAAATGTTCACATTTGTGAATAGATTCACAAACTTAGATAAATAAAAAAGGCGGCTAAAGTATTAAGAAATAATCCCCTCCACTAAGGCAATTTCCTTCCCCTCGAGAAACTGTTTTCCCGCTACCTGAATCGTACTCAATTAGCCAAAAACATAATAGTTTATGAAAATATATAAAGAGTTTTGTAACTAAAGAAAGCAGGGGGACTTTTCTCTTGCTTCCTTTTGAGTTGGAAGCAGAGGACAAGTCTCCCTGCACAAAAAAAGGGCAGGAGATTAATTCTCCTACCCTAGCTTGTTAAATATTTTTCAATTAGTTGATGGTCAAGGTTGACGATTTTGTGTTTGAAAATGGGTCTGCCGATAGCACCGTAAACAATCTCTGTTTCAATAATATGAATGTCGGCAAAAAAGAAAAGATATTTTCTCATCGATACTCGAGATATTCCGACAAGCTGAGCCATTTCTTCAGTTGAGAACACTTCTGCCTGATGTTCAAGCATCTTTTCCCATATAAGCTTTAACGTGTTTTTCGTTAATCCTTTTGGTAGCTCCGTACAAGCGACATGATGCTGTTCTTTATGCAACAGCAAATTATCGAGATCATTTTGACTGAGTTCTTCCTGTTCATCAATAAATACCTGATCCTCTTTATAAGAGGTTAATGCTGTATGAAAGCGTTCAAACTCGAATGGCTTAATCAAGTAATCGACTGCTCCGTAACGAATTGCTTTTTTTATACTTTCTTTGTCATTTGCGGCAGAGATAATAATGACATCAATCCCCTGACCTAGCCAGCGAATCTTCGATAACAAGCTCCAGCCGTCCTCTCCAGGCATGTAAATATCTAATAAGATGAGGTCTACTTGATCTCTTTCAATAATCGGAAGTGCGTCTTGGACTGTTGGCACAGCTGCCACCAGCTCGTACCCGTCTATTTTTCCAAGATAAAGCGAATTGATTTGGGCTACCATCGGATCGTCTTCAACAATGATTGTACGAATCATCCTGAATCACTCCTGTTTTTCAAATGGAATAATAACGTTTATCTTTGTTCCAGTACCTTCTTCTGAGGAAATTGAAATCCTGCCATTCAACTCCTTGATGCTTTGGAATACTAAATATAACCCGAACCCCCTGTTTGCCCCCTTGGTTGAAAACCCTTTTTCAAAGATGCTCTTTTGAACCTCAGGGCTCATTCCTATACCATTATCCATTACAGTAATCGATAATTCTCCATCCGAAATCGGGATGATTTCAACGATCACTTCATTATTTTCACAATAGGCTAAAGCATCTAGAGCGTTATCAATCAAATTCCCAAGGATGGTCACCAAATCCTTCACGATATCTTTGTTTTTTGGTGTAGGCAAAAAGGTTTCATCCGTAAACTTCAGTTCAGATCCTTTTTCTCTGGCATAGCTAACCTTACCTAACAAAAATCCGGAGAGAACAGGATCTTTAATATTTTTTGTAAAGAAATCAGCTGCCGAAATACTCTGTTCCTTTAGGTCCCTCACATAACCTAAGATTTGATCATATAATTCTAATTGTACTAACCCGACTATGACATGAAGCTTATTCATAAATTCATGGGTTTGAGCTCGCAAAGCTTCTGCATATAAGCGGACACTGGTAAGCTGCTCCGCCATTAGCTTCATTTCACTCTTATCACGGAATGTTGCGACTGCACCAACAATTTGATCATCAACGGTAATCGGCACGATATTCATAACAATCACAAGCCCTTTATAGGAATATTCCTGATCGAGCAGTTTCAGGCCTGTTTCTAATACGGTACTGATATGGGAGTTCGGCAATATATCATCCACTTTTTTTCCATCAAATTGATCATTGGACGAAATATTTTTTAGTAATCGTTCCGCTTCTTGGTTTAAAAGAGTGATCGTGCCTGTTTGTTCCACAGCTAGGACACCTTCACGTACGTTTTTCAGCATGGCACTTCTTTGCTCGAGCAAGTTTGCAATCTCATCAGGCTCCATGCCAAACATGATTCGTTTTACCTTTTTCGCTAAAAAAACGGCTCCGATAATGCCGACTAATAATCCAATAAGAGCACTAATATAGATATTTTTACTAGTTTTATCCATTTGTTCTTGAACTTCATCTATGGCAATTCCGACTGCCACAGCACCAATCTGATTTCCTTTTTCATCATAAACGGGGGTAAAGAAACGGAGGGACATCCCTAAAGTTCCTTTGGCAATCGAAAAATTCTCTTTCCCCTTGTATACAGGTTTATCGTCGCCACCTACAAACTTTTTGCCAATTTTATTCGTGAGTGGATGGGATTTTCTAACTCCATTCATGTCTAAAACGACGACAAATCGGACATCTGTTGCCTTGCGGATTTTTTCTGCATAAGGCTGTATCTTGTCTTCGTCCTCTTTGTGGGAAAGCCCATTAATGACAACTTGCGACATCGCAACGGTCCTCGAAATATCTCTGGCCTTTTCTTCAATTTTGGATAATGTGGTCGATTTAACATATTGAATGCTTGAAATATAGGCAACTAAAAAACAAGTGCATATTACGGCTGTGACAAGCAGGGTGATCGTCGTTTGCAAACGAAGCTTCTTTCGTTTTTTCATTTCAATGTCAACTCCGTCTTCACATAGGATGCAATTTTCTAATGACTTTCTTTATTGTAAGAGGAAATGTGATATTTTTCGCATTTAATTGTTGCAATTAAGTGAATAAATATGTAAAGGAAGCGAGGAGGTGGAAAGGGTTGGAAGAACGCTGGGCAGTTCTTCCCATTCTGGAAAGCTCTGAAGCATGGGGGAGGTTCTTTCAATTCTGGATAGTCAGAAACATGGGGGCAGTTCTTCCCAATCTGGATAGCTCGGAAACACGAGGGCAGTTCTTCCCATTCTGGTAGCGGGGGAATCTCAAGAACCGTCCCTATGTTTCTTAGTCCTTCATTAATTCGTAGAGTAGTTGTTTGAATAGGTTATTTAGATCTTTAGTTTTTTGTGTTTTAAGCCATTCAACTTGATCAATTGGCAGCGTGAGTTTTAAGTTGATTTTTTCATTGGGCATCTCAACTTTTCTTATTTCTTCAAGGGTTATCCCCGCTTCTACGTTCGGAAACTGAGCGTTATTTTCATCGACTCGCTCGAAATCATCGTATTCATTATATTCCTGTTCATCTAGCTCACAAACTAAATTAAGCTGAGGCAGACCCCCAGGCAGTGTGTTTAGGAGCATAATCGAGCTAATAATTCTACCATCCTCCAGCTCTACTCCAATAATCAGGCTTTCTTCATCCTTGTATTTCTTTAATACAACCTCACTGACAATCACATCCAACTGCAACGTCTGCCCATTGCTTGATTCATATATATAAATTGCACTATTAAAAATATGTATATCTTGACCATCAATCTTCATTGATTTTACGGAAACCATTATTCTCCCCCTTACAGCCGAGAACCATCCCTCTGCTTCCTTTCATTAACCTTAATTATAAAGAATGAAAGGTTTGATTAAAATGGTTGGTATGTTTTTTTCACAAATTCGATGGTGGCTAGGGGGATGAAGATGGATTTCTCTGTCCTTGAATTATCTAAATCGGCGCTTTCTTAGGAACGATGGAGTATCTAGAGTGTCATCGTTCTTTTGCTGTTGTTCTTGATCTTGATCTCGAATGCGACGATTATACTCTCGTTCCGATTCATAATCTTCTCTTGCATTCGTATATTCATGTGTTGGTTCATGATACACTTGTGGAGCTTGCTCGCTGTATCCTTTTGATGTGTGACGATATTGGGTTTGATCGCTGTAACCCTGTGACGGTTCACGGTATTGGGGTTGATCGCTGTACCCCTGTGTCGGTTCACGGTATTGGGGTTGATCACTGTACCCCTGTGACGGTTCACGGTATTGGGGTTGATCGCTGTACCCTTGTGATAGGTCACGATATTCTCGAGGAGCTGACTGTCTTCGCTGTTCGTTAAATTGTGAATACGTTGCATCTTCTTCTGCTGAGCCAGATGTTGCATTTTTTGACTTTGACTGTTGAGCAAACCCAGTTGCGATTACAGTGACGATAATTTCCTTATCTAGGTTTTCGTTAATAACTGAACCAAAAATCATATTTAGCTCTTCATGTGAGGCAGAAGAAACAATATCAGCAGCCTCTTGTACTTCAAATAAACTTAAATTTCTGCCGCCGGTAATGTTCATTAGCACACCTTGTGCACCGGTAATCGATGTTTCTAGCAATGGACTTAATATCGCCTTTTTAGCCGCTTCAGCTGCACGATTTTCGCCTGTTGCAACTCCAATTCCCATAATAGCTGTACCGCGATTGGACATAATTGTCTTCACATCAGCAAAATCAAGATTGATTAAACCCGGTACAGCAATTAAATCCGAAATCCCTTGAACACCTTGTCGTAGCACATTATCCGCCTCACGAAAAGCCTGAAGCATCGGAGTACGTTTATCAACAATATCCAATAAGCGATCATTGGGAATAATGATTAAGGTGTCGACCGCATTGCCTATCGCTTCGATCCCCATTTCTGCATTTTTTGCCCGCTTACGACCTTCAAATTTGAACGGTCGTGTAACGACACCAATTGTAAGCGCCCCAAGCCCCCGCGCAATTCGAGCAATGGCGGGTGCCGCACCAGTACCTGTACCACCGCCCATTCCAGCCGTAACAAATACCATGTCTGCACCTTTTAATACTTCCTGTATTTCCTTTTCACTTTCTTCAACTGCCTTTTTTCCCACTTCAGGATTAGCACCTGCGCCGAGGCCTCTTGTCAATGCTGAACCAATTTGCATTGTGATGGGTGCCTTTGACTGTTTTAGTGCTTGTGCGTCCGTATTAACGGTAATAAATTCTACTCCCTCGACCCCATCTTCAATCATCCGGTTAACCGCATTACCTCCGCCACCGCCAACACCGATTACTTTGATTTTTGCTGATGGTTCTAAATCTGTATCATACTCAAACATTAATATTTGCCCCCCTGAATTTGGCTACGATTTGATTTATTTTTTTAATCTATTTATTTTAAAAAGAAAGAAGTTTTCAATATTACTAAGTATAAAATAGGAAAATATATTTTCCATTTAATACAGTTTAAAGTAAATAAACTTTAATGTTTGTAACATGAACGCCATGTTCTGCAATATCTTGACATCAAATTGGAATGTAACTCCTTAACAAAATCTAATAATTCACGTAATTTTCACAAAATTGGTCAGATTGATTTTATAAAATAAAGATAGTATTTGAGGAAGGATGTGAAACATGGCTTATAAAAACTGTCAGGAATCCAAAGAATTGCAGATATTAAAGAAGCTTAATGTGCGAATGAACTTGCCTCCTGCTTCAAAACAACGCTTGTCAAACCTAGTCAAAGGCTATGAAGGGGAAGTAAAGTTTGATGCCCAGCTCACTGATGCCGGGATCAGCGACAAATTTTTCGTATTAAATGATTTACTGTTAGAATGTGGAGGAAGTCAATTTCAAATTGATAATCTAATGATTGCACAGGAAACGTTATTTCCATGCGAGGTTAAAAATTTACAAGGAGATTATGTTTACCACGAAGATAATTTTTACTACTTTGGGACCACCAAAAAAAGGCCTAACCCGCTGCACCAGTTAAACCGTAGTGATACGCTGCTCCGAGAATTTCTCCTAAAAAACGGATTTAATATCCCCACAGAAAGATACCTGGTTTTTATCAATTCAGAATTTCAGTTATATCAGGCCCCTACAAATAAACAAATTATCTTTCATTCACAACTCAATCGATTTTTACGAAATTTAGATACCAGACCCAGTCTATTAAACGGAAAGCACAGAGAACTTGCTGAATTTTTACTTCAAGCACACATTATTGAGCCACCATACGACAAACTTCCACCGTATACATTTGACACAGTGCGTAAAGGATTTATTAGTGCCTGTTGCGGATCTTTGTATGTGAATATCGTTGGGAGAAGGCTTGTTTGTGGTATTTGTGGTCAGGCTGAAGACATTAGCTTAGCTGTTGTTCGAAATATAGAGGAGCTAAGACTGCTTTTTCCAGGGATAAAGGTGTCGACCAGAATGGTTTGGGAGTGGTGTGGGGGAGTTGTTGCGAAAAGGAATTTAAGAAGAATATTATTAAATCACTATCAAAAAATAGGAAACTGCAAATTTGCTTATTTCGAGGAAAATGATCCTTAATTGATTATGTTTCGTTATGGTCGTTATTAACCATCAGCATGTATATTTGAGGGTTGGCGTTGGTAGCTTTTTGTAAACCTTATATTCGGAGTGTGTTGTAGAGATCAGCATATTCTTAAGTGAACTCTTAAGAATATGCTGATTACCAAGTCTTTGTTTTGGTCAATAGACACTCTTTATTGACCACTTTCTTCGGGCTGGGTCTTCGTTTTGGTCAATAGAGCCTCTTTATTGACCACTTTTTTCTGGCCAGGTCTTCGTTTTGGTCAATAGAGCCTCTTCATTGACCACTTTTCTTCGGGCTCGATCATAGTTTTGGTCAATAGACACTCTTTATTGACCACTTTTCTTCGGGCCACGTCTTCGTTTTGGTCAATAGACACTCTTTATTAACCACTTTTCTCCTTGCCCTGGCCTTCGTTTTGGTCAATAGACACTCTTTATTGACCACTTTTCTTCGGGCCACGTCTTCGTTTCATTTGGTCAATAGACACTCTTTATTGACCACTTTTCTTCGGGCCACGTCTTCGTTTTGGTCAATAGAGCCTCTTTATTGACTACTTTTCTTCTGGCCGAATCATCGTTTTGGTCAATAGCTCTTCTTTATCGATTATTTTTCTAGCTTCTGTTTTGTTTGATAGCTATATGTTCGCTAATTTTCATAACAATAGAAAAAACCGCCACAAATTAACCAACAATTTGTAGCGGCTTTTCTTAGCAAGCACCAATACTTATATTCCCAAACAGGAGCATGAGACCCGCGTCCCCCACTTCCTAGTTTTCTTGAATTTCTCGACGGTTTTTCTTTAGCATTTTTGACAACACTTCGTATACAATTGGCACAATAATCAGGGTTAATAGCGTGGAGCTGGTCAAACCGCCGATTACGGTGATTCCGAGACCTTTAGAAATTAGGCCGCCACCGCCAGAGCCAATTGCTAGTGGAATTAATGCACCGATTGTGGCAATCGCCGTCATTAAGATTGGGCGTAGACGCGTTGCACCCGCTTCGAGAATCGCTTCGCGCATCTCCATTCCGCCGCGCTCCATGTGGATGATTCGATCCACCAACACAATTGCGTTTGTGACGACGATACCGATTAACATTAATAGACCCATCATGACCGATACGGAGATGGTTTCGCCGGCGATCAATAATCCGACGAAGGACCCGATTACGGCGAACGGTAACGAGAATAGAATGGCAAATGGTGCAAGACCTTCACCAAATGTCACCACTAAGATGAAGTAAACAATCGCGATGGCCGCAAGCATAGCAACTCCAAGCTGCGTAAAGGTTTCAGTCATGTCTGCTTGAACACTGGCAACGCCAATTTCAACGCCTTTCGGTAAATCTAGCTTATCTATCTCTTTTTTCACTTCGGATGTTGCTTTCGAAATATCTTCGCCGATGGCTGTACCAGAAACGGTTGCGTAGTATTCGCCTTTACTGCGCGCAAGTGTATTAAAAGTGGTGCCTTCCTTCACTTCAACCAGCTGTGATAAAGGCATCACACCACCAACAGCAGTTGGAACAGGAGTAGCCAAAAGCTCATCGATTGATTTTGGTGTTTTCGTTTGTTCTTGCTGAACGATGACATCTAGGTTGTCTCCGTCTTTTTCAATCGTTGTTAACACATCTTGCGATTTCATTGGGTTTAACATCATAACGATTTGACCCGTTGTTAAACCATATTGCAAGAGCTTGTTTTGCTCGACCTCAAAGGTGTATTCTACATATGCCGCCTCCGCACTTGAAGTAACATCCTTTAAACGGTCGCTCTTTTTCATAACCTTTTCGACTTTTTCAACGGAATCATATAGTTTATCTAGATTTTCACTGTAGAAGGTATAGCTGACTTCATTTGATGCTACCCCGCCCATAGATCCGAATTTCTGGCTCTTCCATTCACCTGACTGGTCAATGTTTGCTACATAATCCTCGATGTCATCGCGCACTTCTGAGAAGTTTTCCATGTCCGGGTCAAAGATGAGGTACATTAATGCACCGTCGCCTCCGCCACCCATCATCGCAGCTGTTGGGTCACCGGCTTCTGTAACGGAAATTTGAACAATATTAATATCATCGCGTTTAAGCATCTTTTCTTCTACTTTTGCTACGTTTTCTAACGTTTCTTCCTTAAGCTCACCAGCACCAGGAGTATACGTTAGATACATCACTTTATCTTCTTCGCTTCCCATAAAACTAAAGCCGATGATGGGCGTTAACGCCAGGCTTCCTGCTAATAAGACAATAGCCAAAACAGACGTAATAATTTTGTGGTTTAAAGTCCAAGCTAGCACACGCTTGTACCAGTTCGCTAATTTTCCTGCCTCTTTATGACTACTTTCGGTTTTTTCGGTATAAAGCTTTTTCTTAAATAAGAAATGAGCTAATGCCGGTACGATCGTAATTGCAACAATGAGGGAAGCTCCCAATGCAAACGTCATCGTTAACGCGAACGGTGCAAACAACTCTCCAACCATTCCGCCCACAAAGATTAATGGTGCGAAAACGGCAACCGTTACAAGTGTAGAGGACAGGATTGGCTTGAACATCTCAATTGTTGCTTCACGCACTAACGCACGACCGTTTAACTTTTCCTCTTTTAAATGAAGACGGCGATAAATATTTTCGACCACGACGATCGAGTCATCGATTACACGACCGATGGCAACCGTGATGGCCCCGAGCGTCATAATATTTAATGTAATTTCCAACCAGTGGATGATCAACATGGCCATAAAAATCGAAACTGGAATGGAAACGATTGAAATAATCGTTGATTTAAAATCACGAAGGAATAGCAGAATAATTAGGACAGCGATTGCTCCACCAAATACTGCTTTTTCAACCATTGTCGATACGGATTCTTCGATAGGCTTACCTTGGTCAAGTGAGACATCGATAACAAGACCATCGATTTTCTTCTTTTGTTCTTTTGCTAAGTCTTTCACTTTATTAACAACATCAACTGTGTTCGCTTCTTGTTCTTTAACAATTTGGATTGCAATCGCATTTTCACCATTTGTGCGGGAAACAGATTGGACTTTCCCAACCATTTCAACTTTTGCAATATCGCTTAATTTTACAAATGGAACCGGGTTAGTTGCAGATGGTGTGACAGGAATCATCATTCCCTTCAGTTCATCAGCAGTCATGAACTTGCCGTCAACAGAAACAGCCTGTTCACCTTCTTTGAATTCGTATAAACCTAATGAAACAGCCATATCACTGGCTTGAATCATTTGTTTGACTGTATCTTCTGTTATGCCGAGCTCAGCCATTTTTGCTTTATCATAGGTTAGTTGAACCTCTTCGATATGTTGGCCTGTGATTGTCGCAGAAGCAACCCCGTCAATCTTCTCGATTTTAGGAAGTAATACATCCTCAACAGTATTGGTTAATCTCACAATATCCTCAGTCGTGCTGCTGACACTAAGTGCGACAACAGGCATCATGTTCATACTAATTGCCGTGACAGTCGGCTCTTGTGCAACTTCAGGTAACTTCACATTATCTAATGCTGCCTCAAGTGCTCGCTTTGCCTCGTCCATATCAATTCCATATTCGTATTCCACTTGAATACTGGACATATTAGAATAAGAGTTAGAATAAACGAATTTTACATTTTCTAGACCTTCGACGGCTTTCTCGATTGGCATGGACACATCTTCCATTACCTTTTCAGGTGTCGCTCCTGGATAAACATCCATGACCATTAAATAAGGAATAGAAATATCAGGTATTGTCTCAGTTTTCATTTGTGTTCCAGAATAAATTCCGGAAGCTGTTATGATTATCGTAAGCAACCATACTGCTAGTTTATTTTTCAGGACAAAATTAACTAAACCTTTCACACTTACACCTACCCTTAATTGACTTGTCTAGCTCAATTTCTTATACTAATGACTAACGGGTCATTTGTCAACTAAAGAACCATAGGAGAGATATTAAAAAATGATTAAAAAACAATTAATTATGGAGAAAGCAATCGAGCTCTTTGCCAAACAAGGTTTCGAAGCAACCACTGTTCAACAAATCACGGACTATTGCGGTATTTCCAAGGGTGCTTTTTATCTGTCGTTTAAGTCAAAGGACGAATTGATTTTGGCCTTAATTGACCACTTTATGGTTCAGAGCACTTCGGACATTGACTATATAGTCAGAAATTCTAACAAAGATGTTCTTTTATATGATTTTTATTTTAAAATCTATCAGACCTATCAAAAACATTCCGATTTCGCCAAAATCTTTGTAAAAGATCAAACGTACTCCTTTAACAATGAGGAGTTCTTCAGGAAAATTAACTATTACGACCGGCTCATTGATAATAGTATTCTTTTGATGCTTGAAAGGCTGTATGGTGAGTCAATCGATGCTGTTAAATATGATTTAATTTGTTGCATTAAAGGGTTTATGAAAACCTATGCACACCTATTTTTATTTTATAGTTTTCCTGTGGACGTAGAGCTTTTAGCTAAATCGCTCGCTGAAAAAACAAACCTGCTCGCGAACCACACAACGATATCCTTTCTTTCACAGGAGAAAATCGAAATTCTGAAACAACCGCTGACAGAAACCATAACGAAGGAAGGACTGCTCGAAATCATCGATCAAAAAATCGCCGAAATGGAAGAATCGGTCGAAAAAGAATCATTGGTGCTGTTGCGTGGGCAAATCATAGAACCAACCATGAACCGCGCCATCGTCATCGGCCTTCTCGAAAACATTCGTAACCATCCGCACTGTAAGTGGATTGCTTATTTGTTAAGAGAAAGCATAGGGACGAAGCTTTTGCTTCCTTCATAAAAAAAGAGGCTAACCATTGTAGATGTGGTTAGCCTCTTTCAACATGATTACTACCTTACTTCAGTTAAACCTCTCCACCCTTCCACCCATTTCGACCAATTTCCCGGGAAACCAATTTTAATCAATCGTTTGATTAAAACTATATTAGGCTCCATTCTCCCAACGGTTTTCACCTTTATACACGAAAAAAGATTGTCATTTTTTAAGGTGGGCAGGCTTATTACTTTGATCTACCTATTTCCTAAAAGAACAAAAGCTGGAATAGTACGTTTTTCTAGTCCTAAAGCTCCCAACTTTGAAAATCATCCTCTTTTCGTTTTTCATAGCCTTTCATTCTCGAGTAAGAGTTAGACAGTTTGGCCAGAATGTAGCCTTGAGGGGATGCTGTCACAGTTTGGTTGTTTAACGCTTTAATATGAATGTTTGCAAACATATTTGCTATCAATGCTAGATTTTCAATGGTGTCCATTAATTCAGGGTTGTCATGATTGTTACTTTTGGCAATTGAGTAAATATAATCAAGTTTGTTCCTAATATGCTTCAGTGTCTCGACATCATAATAATCCTTGTTCATTGCACCACCCCTTATAACTAAAGCTTATGATGCAGAAACTAAATCGGAACAAAACAAAAAAATAAATATTAGTAAAAACACGAGTACGTCCCTGCGCTCCACTAGCAATCACTTAATTATTTCCACATCACAAGGGTAATTTTGCCTAAATTTCAAAAAAATCAAAATAATATATTGTCGATTCCTTAAGTGTGTTATATAATAAAAAACAATTAACAAACTGTTATAAAACAACTAATTAGGATTTTGAATTTGGAGCAGCAATTTGAGTTTGCAAAACAATCGAAACAGCCTATTATGGCAAAGTTGGCATCTGTTACTAGTTTTTGGGGAAAGATTTAGAAACATTGTTCTAAGGAAAATAATAAAAAAGGGGATTATATTATGAACAAAACAGATTCAATTGCTCGTAGAATTCTAGGTTGGAAGTTAAACAGATGGGATCGTTGGTATGATTATGAGAAAGGCGAGTTTATTCATGAAACCGAATTCCAGCCTGAGGAAAGCCTAGATCACGCCATGATCATTGTTGATAAATTAAGAGAATTTGGCTTTACCTTTAAAACACACGGATATTCAGATGTATCCTTTAACGATATTCACGCTACTGGTGAAACATTACCTCAAGCCATCACCAATGCAGCGTACTCCATCATCGAACAACACTCGATGACAGTTAGCAACAGACTTTGGCAAAAATTGTGCTAATCGGCAGCTGGGATTGATTTCACATACAACTTAGCATGGAATCTTTCCTTCCGCTTCGGATTTGGACTTATATATATATTATTCAACTGATTTTTAGAATAATGAAAGAGGCAAACCATCTAACGTGATTAGATGATTTGCCTCTTTTTATTAACCTGAGCTCAAAAATGATTTCCACCTGAGGGAGCGGACATCCGTTCCGTTATCTTTACACAAAGCGCTATTTTAACAGGCTAAGTGGACAACAAATTCGCTATTTGATAATTGATTGGCTTTATTCAATGGATTTAAACTAAATAAGGCATCCTGTGTCCTCCTAAGGACAGCATTAAGGGGATTTTTGCAAAATAAAGTCTTATATGTCCATTCAAAAACCAATCATAGATTAGGACAGACGAATCCGAACTTTTTTCAACAAAATATTACGGCGTAATGTTTTAAATGCATGAAGAAGGTTCAAAATTTGTCTAATTGTTTTTCTTTTCAATTATTACCACAGGAGTTATGATAAAAATCACCAATCATCTTTAATCTCATAATCTTCATATCTCTTCTTAAGGGAGTGGGTTGCATTGAAGCAAAGTCGGTTCTCCTCATTCCTTTTGCTCTCGGTTTTCTTGGTGTTTACTATTTGCCATTGCTACAGCAACGTTAGAGCGGATCAAACAGACAAAACCGTGAAACTGGTCATTAGTGATGAAAAGGAAGAGCCCTATCAATTAAAGAGTGACGATAATAAGAAATCTCCAATCATTGCAACTCAAGCGATTGACCTTACCTATTCACTTATATCCATTTTCTTTATAATATTTCTATTTGCATTCTTGTGCTTAAGCGTTTTTTTCCTTATACCTGTCTTTTTTCAATCGAATTATGTGATCAATGCTCCTTTATTTTTGCAAACAAAATAAAGGAGGAATCAATATGTGGGTTCGTTATGTTATGATTACAGCTTTTTCCCTTACAGCAACAAGCCTATTTTGGTTTCAGGGCGTAGAGATCTACCACGCCTTCCTTGATCTGTTTAAACAAAAATAAGGTCCACTCGATTTCCATTCATTTATGAACCTAATAATCAAAAAGATGAGCTGAGTGTCACTTGCGCTGTTCTATCTAGCCACAAAGTTCTTCCTAATAAAATGAAAAAGAGCAAAGATTGGTGTGCCATTGGCCGTCACCATCTTTGCTCTTTTCTTAATCTTTTACCCCAGTCTTCCTATAATTAAATTCCGTGCAAGTACTCACCAACCAGAATAAACACCCTATTTTAGCTTTTCCATTTGAGTGTGGACGCCTTCGATGGCTTGAGCGACTTCTTCCGCTTCTTTTGTTTGGATTTCGATGCTGGCCTCGAGATCTTTTGTTTGTTTGCGGACTTTTTCGACCTCGAATGCAATATCTTGTCCATATGAAGATTGTTCTTTAGTTGCAATTGTCATTTGATGAACCATTTCTTTAATTAGATTAATATTTTTTACGATTTCCTGAGCAGTTAGAGCCTGTTCGGTCGCTGCGTAGCTTACTGTATTCGAATGTGAGGTTACATTTTCGACTGCGTTGACGATGGCCATGCTTCCCTGAGCTTGTTCACCCGTCGCTAGCGAGATTTGATGCATCTGGTCCTTTGTATTAATGATTCCCTTCACAATTTCTTCCGCTGCAATCGATTGTTGTTTAGTTGAATGAGTCATTTCTAGCGCTTGTGACGTAACATTTTCAACCGCTTTGATGATGAATTCACTATTTTTCGTTTGCTCCTCAGTTGCTTTTGCAATATAATTCATTTCCTCCGTTACATTGGCGATTCCTTCTGTAATTTTCTTGATTGCTTCATTTGTTTTATCCGCAAGCTCATTTCCTATTTTCACCTTATGTGCACCATCATTGATTGAGGTGATTGCCACTGCAGTTTCAGCTTGTATGCCTTTGATTAGGATGGCGATTTCTTTCGTAGCCTTCGCTGAACGCTCTGCTAATTTCCGTACTTCATCAGCAACAACTGCAAACCCTTTGCCATGTTCCCCGGCACGTGCCGCTTCAATTGCAGCATTTAAGGCCAAAAGATTGGTTTGTTCGGCAATTTCATCTATAACTTGAATGATGCTGCCAATTTCCTCTGAGCTTCGTCCCAATCCAGAAATTACATTACTAGCATGTTCAATTACATTCGAAATTTCCTTCATTCCCGTCAATGTTTCATTCAAGGAGTTCATGCCAACAAGCGCGTCTCCCTTTACAGTGTTACTAAGTTCGTTCACCGTCTGTGTACTAGCTGCAACCTGCTTAATTGAGACGACCATTTCCTCAACTGTTTCTGAGGTTTTTTCAGAAGTTTCCGTCAAACTGACTGCGTTTCCACTTACGACTTTAATGGTACTACTCATTTCTTCAATAGCCGCAGAGATTTGGTCAACTCCAGTACTTGCATTTACAATACTTAGGGCGACCTGCTCAATCGATGCCATCATTTCTTGAATTGCTGAAGAGGTTTCTTCGGATGACTGGGAAAGTTGGCCTGCGCTACCTGCAACTAAGTGGATGGAGGTACTCATCTGTTCTATTGCAGCAGAGATTTCTTCCACTCCAGATGATATTTCAACTGTATTCCCATCAACCTGTTGAATCGAGGCTACGAGCTCACTTACGGATTGATTTGCTTTGTCCATCGACTGGTCTAATTCTTTAGCAGCTTTAGCTGTTTGTCCAATTGTTTGAAGGATTTCTTCTATTGAATTGGTGGTAATTCCCACATTTTTTACAACACCTGTTACTGAGCGCCCGATGATTCTTGTAACGGAAATAACAATAAGAATACTGAAGATCGTTGCAACTCCAGAGATAATACCAATCGTGATTTTACTGATATAAATTTGGTTATCATTTTCCTTAATGGTATTTATCATTGATTTATCAATTTTTATTTGCAACTTAGCAAGCTCTGTACGTGCTTTTTCGCCAATCGGTGTCATGGCAACAGAAAGATCTTCAAAGCCTGTTTGGTCTCCTTCATTGTATTTTTCTAATGCTAAAGGAATCATACTGGTATACTTGTTGAAATTCCCCTCAAATTCATTAAGGTTTTTTAAGCTTGAGTCTGGAAGTAATGGACGCAAATCCTTAATTTTCTCTTTAATTGACGCGATATCATCATTTAACGCTTTCTGTGAGCGCTGACGATTTTCCTGTGACTTTTCAAGCAAATAGTTTGCGAGATCAAGTCTCATTTGTGTCATCAGATCATTTAGATCGGAGGTAATTTTCCCCTTCAACGCTTCCTTTTTGGTAATCTGATCAAGCGAATCTGACATTTTGGAGAAGCTAAGGAAAGACGTGGTGCTAATGATGAATAGCATGACTAAGATTGAAATGTAACTAGCCCACTGTATTTGTTTTATTGACAACTTTTTAAACATGTTAATCCTCCTGCAAAATTCTAAGTTAGTTTTTTTAATAGTGTGATTGGGTGTTTATCTAGTAAAAAAAATATTTAACAATTAGATTTATATTACCATTTTTTATTTGATTTTTTTTGATTGTTTTTGATAAATTTAAAATTTTTTTAAGGAAGAAAAATGCAAATTACTTTTGATTTGCGTGACCAAAAAAGATCATCATCAAGGTAAATACAAATTAATCCTTTCCTTCCCAAACAAAAAGCAGAGATTGTTTCGATCATTACCGATACAAGCTTCTGCTCAATGTTACTATTCTGTTTACTTGACCACCACAAAATCTCATACAAAACATGTAGTATCGAATCAGATTATAGCAATCGTTGGAAGCACAAGAATCATCCAGAATGCTTCCGTTACTTTGACAAAATAAGCTGGTCGTTGCTGTGATTTGGTGGGACGATTGGGTAGACGTTTTCCTCTTCGATTACATTGAACTCCATTAATGCTGGGCCGTCGTGAAGAAAGGCTTTCATGATAACTTCCCTTGCTTCATCCTCTGTATTAGCGCGATAGCCTTCAACCCCATAGGCACAAGCAAGTTTAACAAAATCTGGCGAGGTCATTTTTACTGAAGAATAACGACGATCATAGAACATTTCCTGCCATTGGCGCACCATGCCCAAATACCCGTTGTTCATAATTGCGATTTTTATTGGAAGCTTATAATGAACAGCCGTAATCAATTCCTGGAGATTCATTTGAAAGCTTCCATCCCCAGAAACACAAACAACCTCCTTCATCGGACTGCCAACCATCGCTCCAATCGCTGCCGGCAGCCCATAACCCATCGTCCCTAATCCACCAGATGTCACAAGCGTTCTTGGTTTTGTAAAATGATAATGGTTAGCGGTCCAAATTTGATGCTGTCCCACATCAGTAACCACAACCGTGTCTTCACCTGAAAATTCATCGAGCATCCGGATAACCGTTTGCGGTCTCAAAATACTATTGGATTTATCAAAACGAGGGACTATCCGTTTCATCGTCGAAGTCACCCCGGCCCATTCCTTGATGTTTGACTGGGTCTGTTCAAAATCAAGATTTTCTTTTACAAACTGAAGGAAATCATTCGCATCACTAACAATTGGCAAATCAACCTGTATGATTTTGTTAATTTCAGCAGGATCAATATCCACATGGATTTTTTTCGATTTTGGTGAAAAACCACTGATTTTTCCAGTTACTCGATCGCTGAACCGAACTCCAATTGATACCAATAGATCACTTTGATGGACTGCCTTGTTTGAAGCAAAGGTTCCATGCATTCCTAGCATTCCTAAGTGATTACGATCAGCTGCCCGCATCGCCCCAAGCCCCATTAATGAACTGACCACTGGAATCCCTGTCAGCTCGATAATCTCTCGTAAAACCTCTGCCGCACCTGGAACTGATTACGCCACCACCAATGAAAAACACAGGTTTCTTAGCCTGTTCAATCAGTTCAACAGCCTTGGCGAACGCTTTATCGTTTGCCATTTTTACAGGCTTCAGCCGGTTTTGGATTTGGAAGATCAAAACAGCTTAACAGTGTAGGTTGGGCGAGTACCCCATCAGTTATTTCAACGATCACTGGACCAGGTCGCCCTTCAGCAGCTACCTGGACAGCTTGCTGTATGATCATTTGGATTTCATCAACGTTAGTAATCGTAAAGATATGCTTCGTAATCGGAACATTTACACCAGTAAAATTTAGTTCCGAGCTTGATT
Organism: Bacillus sp. T3; assembly: GCF_033449965.1. Lineage (NCBI taxonomy): Bacteria > Bacillati > Bacillota > Bacilli > Caryophanales > Bacillaceae > Bacillus > Bacillus sp. T3. The sequence continues at coordinate 537,761 of NZ_CP137761.1, read as the reverse complement.
CCCTCGTCATTTTGTTAAAATTGGACAGTACAGTGACAACAACAAGTGGTACTGAGTCGCTATAAGCAGTTGCAATTCCTGGTCACACCATTCGTCACACCTGAAGCCGTACTTAGAAGGACCACTCCAGGCTTCCCAGTTGCTCTTGCGTAACCGTCAGCTGCATGAACTGCAGCCTGCTCATGTTTTAATTGTATGTATTTTGCATCTGAATAATCTGAAATAATTTGAGGGAATGACATAAATCTATCACTTTGACACCCAAAAATATCCCTAACTCCATTCTTAATCAATGATTCTACTAGCAATCCTGAACCCGTCTTCTCTTTAACATCAATCAATCTATTCACCACATTCAATAGTTTTTTAATAGTTTAAATTATCTGACACGATTTGTATGTGAGTTAAGTCATAAACAAACTATCTTTTTTGAATAATCAGATGAATTTTTGTAAAATAGTCAAGCCTAGGGGTTGCTATCTTGTTTTACTGAGTTATTAAAACCGGAGTGTATTTGGGAAAAGAGTGATTATACATTAGAAGCACAACTTAAACCCGAAGGTAAAATATCTGCAAAAGATAAAGAAATTCAACAAGTTAATATTAAAGAAACATTAGAAGAAATAATCGAAATTTTTAAAAATAGAGTAGGCGCATGAATTTATTCATGCGCCCCTCCTAACAGATCCGTACGGTAAGGTCATCACATACGGTTCATTATATTTATCTCACTAGAATAGTTTCTTCAACAATTGAAATCTTTCATAAAAGGTAATGTTTAACTATTTAGTACCCTGAAGTTTCAACAGGTTCGTCTACGGTGCCTACAATCGATACTCCATTGCTAGTACCAATTCTAGTTGCTCCGAGCTGGATGAATTTTTCTGCATCACTTTTAGTTCGAATTCCACCTGAAGCTTTTACTGCTACTTCTGACCCGACGGTTTCTTTCATTAAAGAAACCATGCTTTCTTTAGCACCACCTGGGTCCAAATCCTGTGGAAGTTTTTACAAAATCAATTTTTACTTTTTTCGCTATTTGGCAAACTTTCACTACTTCTTCTTCAGTTAAATAGCAGGTCTCAAGGATGACTTTAATGATTATGCTCTGATTTTCCTCTTTTATCGCTACAAATGCTTCCATCTCAGCCTCGACACTAGCAAAATCACCATTTTTTATATCGCTAACAGAAAGAACATAGTCTAATTCTGTGGCACCATGTTCAAGAGCCAGCTTTGCCTCAAATATTTTTGTTTCAGTTACATTTGCACCAAGCGGAAAGCCGATTACTGTACAGACTTTTACACCAGTATTTATTAATAGCTCACTAGCTTTTTTTACATACTTTGGATTAACGCATACGGAAGCAAATTGGTGTTCTGCTGCTTCCGCACACAATTTTTCAATTGCCTCTATAGGGGCATCTGCTTTCAACAAAGTATGATCAATATATTTTTGCAAATCCATTCATAATCAGCCCCATTTATTTAATTTCTGCAAACTTTTTCGTATCGTCTAAATATTTATCGACATTGCTCTCATCGATTAGTCCAGTTCCACCGTCAACATACTTTTCTACATCTTCGCCATTACCTGCTTTAACAGCTGTTTCAATAGCTAATGTTCCCAATGAAATAGGATCATTGATAACCGTTGCTTTATATTTCCCACCTTTGATTTGTTTGACTGCTTCCATTAATCCATCAATCCCTATAATCTGTACGTTTTCTAGCTTGCCTGCTTTTTCAAGCACTTGCATGGCACCAAGAGCCATATCATCATTATGTGCATAGACTAGATTTACATCTGGATGAGCTTGCAATAAATCTTGCATGGCCGCTACTGCTTCGGCACGAATATAGTTACTATATGGTCCTTCGACCACTTCAATCCCAGATTCCTTGCCTACAATCTCATGGAAACCACCGTGACGAGCTTGCATAACGGTTCCACCGGCATCACCTTGGATTTCAATAATTTTCCCTTTTGCTTTCCCCGTACCACCAAGTAATTCAACTGCCTTTTTTCCAGCTTCTCTACCCATTGCTGTGTTGTCTCGACCAATATAAGATAAGACTTCTTCCTTTGTATTTCGGTCAATGGTAATAACAGGAATGTTAGCACGTTCTGCTGCCTTTAATGCTGGTGAAACCGCAGATGGATTTACTGGGTTAATGAGTAAAACATCAATACCTTTAGTGATCAACGACTGCACATCTGCATTCTGCTTTTCAATATCATTTTGTGCATCGACAACGATCAGTTCCACGCCTTGCTTTTCAGCTTCTTGTTTGGCACCGTCCACTAATGATGTGTAAAATGGAGATTCAAGTGTTACCTGGGAAAAACCAATGACTAGTTTGTCTTCTTTTTCTTTACTCTTCTCTCCATCGCTCGTGCTGCTCTTGCTGCTACAAGCTGTTAGGACCAGAACTAAAACCATTAGAATCGCTAAAAATTTGATATTTTTTCTCATTAATGTTGCCCCCTATTTTTTATTTGTCATCAATTGGTTCATAATTAGAGCAATGACAATGATCAGTCCCATAAAGATCGATTGATAATACGATGAAAGACCTAATAGATTAAATATATTTACAATCATGCTCATGATTAAAACCCCAATGAAAGTTCCGCCAATACTACCTTTTCCCCGGCTAAACTTGTGCCACCAATGACGACTGCTGCGATGGCATCTAATTCGAGCCCATTACCTGCTGTGGGCTGCCCTACTGTTAGCCAGGCTGACATGAGCACCCCAGCTGCCGCAGCCAGCGTACCAGAGATAATAAATGTGAACGTAATATACTTTTCCACTGAAATACCTGATAAACGCGCGGACTCCGCATTCCCACCTACTGCGTAAAATTTCCGACCAAATGTCGTGAATTTTAATACGATAATGGCGATAATGGTAAACACAATCCAGATAATTGCCGGGACAGGTATATTTCCCATCACACTATCTCCTAGTGCGGTAAAAACAGGTGGCAAATCATAGATTGGCTCTCCATCGGTTGTTAGTAGTGCAAAACCTCGCGCACTCACCATCATAGCAAGTGTCGCGATAAACGCAGGTACCTTAAATTTCGTGGAGATGAACCCACTAATGAAGCCCATGATAGCCCCAGCCAAAATAGTAAGCAAAATCGCTAGGCCTGGGTTCAACCCCTTTGTGAGCATAATCGAAACAAGCATTCCTGAAAGCGCAAGGACTGCACCAACAGAAAGATCAATACCAGCCACCAGGATAACAAACGTCATACCGATCGCGACAATTCCTACGAATGCTGATTGTTGAAACACGTTTAGTATATTTTGTGTCGTTAGGAATTTATCAGAGAGTATACTTCCAATTAAGAGAAACCCAACAAAAATAAAGAATAGATTGTACTTTTTGATAAAATCTAAAATATTAAAATTTCTTTGTTTCGATACTTCTACTTCTATTGATTGTGTATTCGTAATCATAAAGGGCCTCCTTGAGATAAGCTTAAGAACCCGATACAGCCGCGTTCAAAATCTCACTTTTATAATTAGTGGGGGATGAATATTCTTTGATCACCTTTCCTTCAAACATCACGAGCACTCGATCGCAAATAGCTAACAACTCATCAATTTCAGAGGAAGCCACGATGATACTGGTTCCTTGAGAAGCTAACTCTTTCATTATTTTATAGATTTCATCTTTTGCCCCGATGTCGATCCCTTGGGTTGGTTCATCAAATAATAATAATTTTGATTGGTTTATTAGCCATTTTGAAATAATAACTTTTTGTTGATTTCCTCCACTAAGATTACGAATTTCAGTGTCTGGACTAGGGGCCTTTATACTTAATTTCTTAATCGCCTCTAGCATCGACTCTTTTATTTTCTTGTTTTGGATGAACCTGTTTTTCGAATAACGATTTAACGATGGCAGAAAAGCATTTTCTTGAATTGATAAATCTAATATAACTCCCTCAGTTTTTCGATTTTCCGGAACGAATCCCATTCCTTCATCTACTGCTTTTTCAGGTGAGATGATCTTCTTTTTCTTTCCGTCTATGAAAAGCTGACCATCGACAATTTTGTCTGCCCCATATATCGCCCGGAGCAGCTCTGTTCTTCCAGATCCAACTAGCCCATATAGCCCTAGGGTTTCTCCCTTTCCAACTGAAAATGAAACCCCTTTCAACTTGTTGTTTGAGAATTTATGGATTTTTAAGTACTCCTCTTTCTGTTCAAAAATTTGATCTTTACTCTGCCTTTCGATTCTTCTCCCGGTAATATGCTGGATGAGCTCTGGCTGGCTGACATCCTTAATCTCCTCGGTGATTATCCACTCACCATTTCGAAGAACGGTTACGCGATCGCCAATAGCATATAATTCATCTAATTTATGTGAAATATAAATGATGGTGTAGCCCTGTTTTTTTAGCAATCTCACAACATCAAATAGTTTATTTACCTCATCACCTGATAGGGCTGTGGATGGTTCATCCATTACAATAATTTTACAATCAGAAGCAATTGCCTTCGCGATTTCAGTCATTTGCTTTAAGCCCATACTCAAATCTCTCACTAATAGGTTAGGAGAGAGAGTGAGTCCAAGTAAGGCAAAAAATTCTTTCGCTCTACTATTTACTTTGCTCCAAGTAATAAAGCCGCCTTTTGGCTTTAAATAATCTCCAAGAAAAATATTTTCAGCAATACTTAAGTCTTCAACAAGGGAAAGCTCTTGATAGATGGTCGCAACACCCTGTGCTTTACTTTCAGATGGTGAAGTTAATTTCACTACTGTTCCATTTAATAGAATTTGTCCTTCGTCCATTGTATAGACACCGGATAAAATTTTCATTAACGTGGATTTTCCTGCGCCGTTAGCACCAATTAAGCAGTGGACTTCACCTGGCTTAACAGAAAAATTTACATTCTGCAATGCTTTAACACCTGGGAATGACTTTGAAATGTCTTTCATTTCAAGTACATATTTCATGACTTTCCCCCTTTCCTTCTTTTATTTTTCTCATGATTGGAAATAGAAGTTGATTTAACTCTAGATAGATTTGGAAAATATCCCCATACTGAGCCGTTTTATTCAGATCGGGTTCAAATACTTTTTGCATCGTGACCATTTGATTGGATGCTTGTTTAATAGAAGGAAATAATCCAATTCCATACGCAGCAATAATGGCAGCCCCTTTTGTGCCGGCTTCCTCATCTTTTGGTATATAAATAGGAAGTCCTGTCACATTACTTATCATCTGCATCCAACCAGTGTTTTTCGTTCCACCTCCCCCAGCAATAATTTTTTTAACTGGGATGGAGGAATTTTTAAACGTCTCAATTACGTTTTTTGTCCCAAATGCGATTGACTCTAATATCGCACGATAGATATGAAATTTTGTGTGCGAAAGCGTAAGTCCGATAAATGCTCCAGATGCATAAGGCGTTTTATAGGGTGTCCGATTTCCTTTCCAACTGTCTAGGACAATCAATCCTTCACTTCCCACCTCGATGTCTTCCATATTTTTTTCTAGCTCTGCAAATATTTCATTAAAATCTGAACGTCCAGAATAAAATTCATTGAGAAACCACGTAATAATCGACCCGCATGATAATTGGCCCCCTTCAAGCAACCAATGACCATCAATCAACGGAGAATCATACGGCCCCCACAAAGAATCATTGAAAATAGGATGATCGTGGTGCATTAAGTGAACAAAGCTTGTTCCAGTAATCATGCTTAAGTGCCCATTCTCTAAAGCACCAGACCCAATCATTCCGATATGGGCGTCAATTCCGCCTTGAAATACGGGTGTACCCGCTGTTATTCCAAGTTCAAAAGCGACATGTTCTGTAATTTCTCCCACCTTTTCGCCAACCTTTAGAACTCGGCTTGGCCAATGATTAGTAATACCGTCTAAACCGATTTCTTGGAAAAATGGCTCAGAAAAACCGCCAAGATGGTCAACGTAATTCCATTTGCAGGTCGCATTGCATTTAGAGGCAACCACTTCTCCAGTCAACATGTAGTTCATCCAATCAATTTGCTCGAGAATATATTTGTCGGACAAATCATAATGACGCTTGAGCCAGAGTGACTTCGTGGTCATCCATTCAACAGAGGTCTTTTTTCCCGAAAAAAGCAAGCGCTCTTCCACAACTGGATTGGTATTACGATTAATCTCCTCTTCTTCGTCCACCGACCTTTGATCCATCCAACACTGTGCAGGTGCAACCGGTTGGTAGGATTTATCCGTTAAAACAACCGTTGAGGAAGTCGCACAAAGTGATATTCCACTAATTAATCCCAAATCGATCTTTTCCTTCGCTTTTGCTAATACATCCTTAAGAGCTTGCCACCAATCATTTGGATTTTGCTCAGATAATCCAGCTTGGGTATGGTTTGTTCGGTATGCGGAACTTTCACTCAAAAGTAATGTTCCAGTTTCGTTATAAATGCCCACCTTTAAAGACTGGGTCCCCAAATCGATTCCTAATAAATAGTTGGTGGTCATAGGTTTTACTCCTTCGGAAAAATTAGGATTTTATTAAAAATGATTTCTTTGTTTTTAATTTTTTCAAAGACACTTGGTGTTTCTTCTAATTGAAATCGGTGAGAGACAATTTCATCTGTTTGAATTTTGCCATTCGCCATTAACTGAATTGAATAATCCCACTCTTTTCCTGGGAACGGATCAGAAAATGAATTCCAAGAACCATGGATCCCAATTTCATTGCGAAGCAGTTTATCTACTGCTTTGGCTGATAAACGCAGTTCCTGATTGGAAATACCTAAGAAAACGACGCGTCCCATTTTTCCGGTAATGCTAACAGCTTGATTTTGGGCAATTGGTGAGCCAGAAGTATCTAACACGACATTAATTTTTGTATCGGCTAACGCTTCAATTGGATCGATATTCCTTGAATTTACGACTCGGTCTGCTCCTAATTTCTTCGCAATTTCAAGCTTTTCTTCAAAAATATCAATCGCAATGACTTCTTTCGCGCCCATTTCGCGAGCAAATTGTACAGCAAACAGCCCAATCGCTCCAAGCCCCATAATCACCACGGTGTCACCCTTCTGAACATTACCTCTCCATAGGCCATGCACGGCATTTGCTGCAGGGTCTACCATGGCACCAGATTCATAGGATATCGTGTCTGGTAGTTTTAATAGATTGTTTTTATGTACCTTAATGTATTTGGCCATTGCACCATCTGTTCTGGAACCATAATAATTATAAGTATCGCAAAGTCCATATTTTCCTTGTTGGCAATATTCACATTCCAGACAAGGTACAAGCGGAGCTATTGTAACCCGATCACCGACCTCCCAATGGTCTGTATCCGATCCACATTCGACGATTTCCCCGGCAAATTCATGTCCTAGCGTCAGCCCTTGATAATAAGCTCCTTTTACAAGTGCACGTGGAATATCAGAACCACAAATCCCAACTGCTTTCACCTGAATTAATACTTCCTCAGAACTAATCTTTGGCGTATCAACCTGTTCAACCTTTAAATTTCCTGGTTCATATAGCTTTACTGCTTTCATGAAATTTCCCCCTTATTTTGATGTAACTACATCTCCTGTAAGCAATTTAACGATTTCTGCTGCGAGCAATTCATCGATAAACAGCGCGTTCATATATCCTCCATTCAATGCACCGATTACACTTTTAGCCTTAACTACACCTGAAGCAATGGCAATCGAATACTCTTTTTCACGAAGATCTTCTAGCTGAAGCCCAATTGTACGTTTGTTTAATTCTTCATCAGCAAGCGTCCCATCTTCCTTGTAGTATCTGGAACAAATATCTCCAACTGCTTTTTTTGAAATTAAATCTCCATAAGCATTTTTTTTAAAGAAGCCACCCTTATACAAAACATTGTCTCGGGAAACGTTTCCAATTCCGAAAACAGCAATATTACTTACCTTACCAAGTTCTAACGTCTCCTTAATACTTGAATCTGTTGCCATCACAGTGGCAATTAATTCAGTATCAACAATAGTTGGGACTGGCAAAAGTTGATATTCACTCGAAAACGCTTCCGAAAACTTCTCTAGAAGATGTGCGGAACCTGTGGAAAATGAATTTCTTGCAATACCGCCGTTCAATTGGACAATTTTCATATTGTTTAAGGGCTTTGCTTTTAAATAAGGAATGACATGGGTCAATGTGTTACCCCAGGAAATACCAAGAATGGTGTTGTCAGTACAAATCTCAAATAAATATTCTGCTGCAGCCTTGCCGACATCGTTTAAAATCAATGAATCATCGTGAACATATACAGGTGCGACAAAAACCTTTTCTAAGGAGTATTTTTCTTTTATTTTGTTTTCTAGTTTTTGTACTGAGCTAAGTGTGTAGTTAATCTTAACGTCAACGATTCCTTCTTTTATTGCAGCGTCGATGATTCGACTAATGGTAGGACGAGAATACGGTAATCTTTCAGAGATTTCTTTTTGTGTTAACTTCATCTCATAGTACATCTTTACAACCATGATCATTTCATCTCGAGAGTACAAGGTTAAACCTCCCCTCGTAAAATTTTGTTCAACACGTAAAATTTTGTTCATGAGTTTATTATAGTGAATATTCTAAAAAGTGTAAGCCTTTTCTCACAACTTGAACAAAATTTCATTTTTCGTATTCACAATGTTTTTTAATGTTATTTCTAAGTAGAAATGTGTTATATTTATAGTTTTTAAAAGAATAGTGAGCGTCCTTAAACGTGGTAATCGTATGTTTTTTCGCAAAAAAGAAGCTAGCCTATTCGGCTAGCTTTGCAATAGAGAGGTTTTTTACTTTAGAAAGGGTGAATCTTAAAACTTTAAAACAGATTTCATAGCACTATCGTTAGTACTAACTTTTGAAAATCGAGGGTCCTATTATTATCGATTTTCAGGAGGCAGGGTTTTCCGACCCTACTATATTAAATGAGTTTTTAACTTAGTTATTTGAAGATAAGGTACTCTTAAACACCTCTTGTTCTTCATGTCTCTATAATACTAAGAGCTTATGTAATTCTTATGAGGAACTTATGTGGAAGTTGTGAAGATTGGAAGGACAGGGAAAGTTCATCTACTTCCGACAAAGGAAAAGCTAGTTGGTCCATCCCCTCGCCTTCCTTTCGACCGATTTCCCGGGAAACATGTTTTAATCAAACGTTTGAATGAACAAGCTGCAAATTCAATAATAACAATGGTTACACCCTTTTCTCTCCGAAATATATTGCTATTAAACATCAAATCCTGTCTAAGTAAATAGGTCAAATTTCGATCATATAGAACTTTAATCCCCTGATATTAAATCCAGCAGACAGAAGGAAGCTCAAGAACCGGCCCCCTACTTTCAATATAGGTAATATCTTTAATTTTCTATTATATACATAGTATAGATTTGTTATATTAGGGGGTATTATCATTGAACTTAGGTAAGAAAATGATCTCATTATTTGTGGGATATTCCTATTGCCTGTTTATGTCAACTTACTATGACTTTTTTCTCACACTTTATGCACCCTTAATAATCGCGGCTATCATCCTTCCTTTCATATTAAAATTCCCAAACCATCTATCTCTCAACATCCTTACAGCAATCGCAACAGCTATACCAATAAGCACATTATTAATCAACTTAGTTCCTGCAGAACATCTGCCCGATCTCAATCTAGGCTTTTACCATTTAACAAAACTCGAAACGACGACAATCTGCGTCAGCATGATCCTCGCCAAACTGCCTTACATAAATCTCAAATGGGTTCGTGGCGTTGCCAAAAACGCCTTCTTTGCCGCATCATTCTTAATCATACTGACACTGCTTAGCGTAAAATACATACCTGATGGGTATGGTCCGATCATTTACGTAGTCATTCCAGTTTTACTGCCAATGATTTACCACGCAGCCATTGGGAAAATGAAGCTGTTCAGGACCCTTGCTATCGCTATCCTTACGTACACTGCCGCCATCGGTCTGGATTACTACTTCTTAACCGAAACCAAAAATAAAGCCACCATTATTGAGGGCAGCTTTCCAGGATTTCTGATCATGGATTATCTCATTCCCATTTCGTTTGTAGTCACTCTATTCCTGGGCTTCAACCCTTTAGGACCTCTTTTTGGGAAAAATAAAAACAAAGTTGCTGGCAAAGGAGACAGTGGTAAAGATTTAAGTGATGATCACTCTAGCGGCACGAAAGACAGCATCAAGCAGGACACTTCTGGAAATAACGATGAAAAAGCGGAGACAGCACAAGCTACCTGAGCCAGTCATTCACCTAACATCATATAATGTCCATAAAAATCCAGACATTTTCTCCATCTTGGAATCAAAATCCACTTCCTGCCAATACTAAGAAACAACTTAATATAAAGGATGAAGAAGATGGTTAAACAGAAAGTAGTTTGGGTGCATATTGTATATTTGTTCATTGCTGTGATTGTGTTCATATGGTCTGCCATTAAACCAGTTGATTTCTTTGATTGGATGTTAGAGGTTAGCCCAGCTGTAATTGGGATTATTGTTTCGATTGCCTGCTATAGAAAGTTTCGGCTGACGACTCTGTCCTATACGATTATCTTCATTTTAGCCATCCTGACTTTTATTGGCGGACATTATACATATTCAAGAGTTCCATTATTCGATTCGCTAAAGGACCAATTTGATTTTCAAAGAAACCACTATGACCGGTTTGGCCATTTTTTGAAGGGCCTGTTCGTTATTGTTTTTAGGGAAATTATATTAAGAATGACCTCGCTAACAAAGGGAAAATGGCTGTTTATTATTTCGATTAGTTTTTCTATTACTATTTCTGCTATTTACGAAATTGGTGAATGGGTATTTACAAAAATCGCTCACGGCGGGAAAACAGCGAAGAATTTTCTTGGGACCCAGGGAGACATTTGGGATGCCCAATGGGACATGATGTTGAATTTTATTGGAGCACTTATAGCTTACGTTCTCCTTTCAAAGCTGCATGATAGATTGTTAAAGAAGCTCCGTGAGAACTAATAAATAAAGTTGGCCGCTATCAACCAAAGCGAAGGCCCGGCCAGTAGCAATTGATCAATAAAAACTTGCTATTAGCCATAACAATGACCTAGTCAGGAGTAAAATGGTCAATAAAGACCGCTATTGACCAAAACAAGACCGGGCAAGAATAAAAGTGGTCGATAAAGACTTCCTATTGACCACAACGATGACCTAGCCATTAGAAAAGTGGTCAATAAAGGCTAACTATCGACCACAACAAAGGCCGGGCCATTAGAAAAGTGGTCAATAATGACTTCCTATCGACCAAAACGAAGGCCGATCCATTAGAAAAGTGTCAATTAAGACCTGCTATTGACCACAACGACGATGACCGGGCCATTAGAAAAGTGGTCAATAATGACTTCCTATTGACCATAACGAAGGCCGGACCATTAGAAAAGTGGTCAATAAAGAAGCGCTTCTCCTCTTCAAAAATAATTCAATAAATCTTCAAATTAAATTCCCCTTATATTATGTATGATAATAATGAACAAAACTCAAATTAGACTTTTATAGTCAGCGTCCCTTCCACAATTTTACTAATTAAAAAAAGCACTGGATAATCCAGTGCTTTTAGCTTGGTTAATAAGCAGGGAATCTGAAAACTAAAGGCTTTTAAAACTAAAGCGAGGAATTTCTCTTGAAAAAATATCACAAACCAATACGAAAAAAGATTAAACCCGTTATGAAACGCTGGATTTGGCCATTTTTTCGAAAAGTTTTTATTTTTATAGGTATTTTAGCAGTTTTGATTTTTGGAGCAGGAAAAGTAAATTGGGAGCAAATCGAGAATTGGGCCTTTGAAAAAATGGCCAGACATGAGCCTTTTGGTGAGCAACAGCAGTCGCCTCTATTCACAGAAGGAAGAGTGAGCGTCTCCGATACTGTCGCCTATAAGAAGGAACAATATTTGATTTTTAAAACTAACATCAAAAATACGGTTAAGCTGTTGGCTTCAAAGGTTGGTTTTAAAAGCCACGATTCAAATCAAAATTTATCGAGTATCAGCGAGGAAATTACGAAAAACAGCCAATTCAAAGATCTAAACTTTAATTATGTAGCATTAGAGAATGACCAATCAAAAGTTTCTGAAGGTGCATCAACGGATTGGGATATTATTAAAACCAATCTAAAAGATGGTTTTAGCGCACTTCAGGATATGATAACTGTTCGGGTAATGACTGAAAATGGTGAACCGATGCTTGTAAAGGTTGTAGATAACAAGCCTGTCCTGGTTGAATATGATTCATCTGATAAAATCATGAGATGGGGCAAAGAAATTCAAGCTGCATCAACCAAATATGGAATCGACCCTGCTATCATTGCGGCTGTAATCGAACAAGAATCTGGGGCAATCCCGATGCAAATAGCCCTGCAGGCGCAATTGGCTTGATGCAGTTAATGCCGAGAACTGCTGAGGGATTAGGTGTTATCAATCCTTATGATCCTGCTCAGAATATTGAGGGTGGAACTAAATATTTAGCGATTCAGCTTAATCGGTTCGGAAGCCTTGAATTAGCTTTAGCCGCTTATAATGCCGGGCCAGGTAATGTGCTCAACTCAAGATACTTGTATATCTCTGAGACCCAAAATTATATTCGTAATGTGCCTGCTTTGGTTAATAAGTATCAAAACCAATTTAATTAGGATAACAAATTAATAAGAATCAAAATTAGGATTAACATAGACAAAACAGTTGAGGTAGCGGACATCTGTTCCTTTATCTTCACATAAATTGTTGTTTTGATAGATTAAACGGACAACAGATTCGCTATTTGATCATTATTTGCCATAATTCAATGGTTTTTATATGAATAGGGAATCCTATGTCCCCTTAAGTCTAGCAAAATCTTTATTTTATCAAAATAACGCACTCTATGTCCGTTCAATACCTAGCTTTGATTAGCTCAGACTAATCTAAACCTGGCGATGTGAAAGAATGGGTTTAAATATTGGGTCCATCTATCTATAAAGAAGTATAATATTATGGAAAAATCTAAACAGGGGTTCGGAATATGACCATTCCGAACCCCTTTAACTAAACGGCACCGAACAGAAAATTTTCGGTGCCGTTTACTTACCTGACATTTACTAGTTTATCTATTAAGGCGTTACTTTCTGGCTTTGGGCCAATCGAGATACTGCGGTCACAAATCGCATCGACATCGCGGCGATCATGAGTGACCATAATACAGGTCATGTCAGCTTTATTCAAAATAGCCCCGAGGTCTTTTCGGATAGACTCCTTTAAATCTGCATCAAGATTACTAAACGGTTCATCCATTAAAAGTAATTTCGGCTTTGGCGCAAGTGCCCTAGCTAGTGCAATCCGTTGTTGTTGACCACCACTTAACTCATGAGGGTATCTTTTAGCAAACTCCTCCATTTGCACAAGCTCAAGCATTTCCTTTAGTCGATTGCCCCGTTCTTTACGCGGAATACTCGATAGACCGAAAAGAATGTTATCTTTTACAGTCATATGCGGAAACAAGGCATAATCCTGAAACACCATACCAACCCCACGATTCTCCGGTTGAACGAATAAACCTTCATTTACAACAGGTGTTCCCGCAATCTTAATAATACCTGCTTTAGGCATTTCAAGACCTGCAACAAGACGAAGTAGCGTACTTTTTCCGCTACCGCTAGGACCAAGAATGCCCACAATTTCACCCTTTTTAACCGAGAAGGATAAATCGTTTATGACTGGCGCCTGACTACGAGAAAAAGAAAAGGCCAGACCTTGTATTTCAAGAATATTCATGACTTCACCCTCTTATCAATCATTTGAAAAATCAACACGGACAATGCACTCAGACCAATAATCATCAACGAAGGAATCGAAGCCTCATGAATCATCTCGTCTTTTGCATATTGAAAGGTCTTCGTGGCTAGCGTTTCAAAATTGAATGGTCTTAACAGGAGGACTAATGGCAGCTCCTTACAAATTTCCACAAAAGTCAGGATAAAACCGCTTATTAATGCACCTTTGATTAAGGGTAGGTCCACCTTGAAAAACGTTTTTGTTCTACCATTTCCTAGGAGTCTTGAAGCTTCCGTGTACTTTGAGCCGATTTTCTCAAAGCCCACCTCTATCGCATTAAATCCGGTAGCCATAAACCGAATCGTATAGCCTACAACAAGCATCGCCATTGACATGCTGAGGATGAGCGGTGCCGTTCCGAGTCCCAGCTTTGAATAAAGCGGAGCCAGTTCCTTATCCAGCCTAATAAAGACTGCTAGGACTCCAATTGCAATAATCGCACCAGGGATCGAGTATCCAGATGTGACCCATTTTGATAATACAAACGAAAAGGTAGATTTAGAACGACTTACATTCGCTACAATAACGGCAACAATCAGAATGATACCAGTCGAAATGGCTGCAACCGATACGGTTTGATATAGCAGGGTGAAAAACGCTGGGTCCCATACCTTTTCAGCAGTCAATCCGGCCCATGAAATTAATTGAACCAATGGAATGAAAAACCCCAGTGAAAACACCACTGTACAATAGATAAAGGCTGCCGCGGCCGAAATCCCTTTTAACTTTTTCGGAACAAGCGGTCTTGATTTGTTACTTAAATGATAGCGCTGGCGCTGACGAAGTATCCTCTCAAGGATTATCATCCCGACAATAAACATCATCAACCAAGCCGCTAGTCTCATTGCTGTATCAACATCATACATCCCAAACCACGTTTGAAAAATGGCTGTAGTAATCGTGTGAATACCAAAATAGCTGGTGACACCATAGTCACTCAGCACCTCATAAATCACTAGTACAGCTCCGCCGATCAGCGCTGGCCTTGAAAGCGGAAGGACCACTTTGAAAAATACAGCCAGTGGTTTTCGGCCAAGCAGCCTCGCGTTTTCAATGTAGGCTGCACTTTGATTTTCCAGAAATGTTCTAGCGATAATGTATACGTATGGAAACAAAAATAAGCTAAAAATGAACACTGCCCCACGTAGGGAGGAAATCGATAAAAGTTCCGGTTCTAGCTGATAATCAAACGAATTCCTAAGTGTCGTTTGGATAACACCTGTATAGCTAAGCATCGTTCGATACGTATAGGCTGCAATATACGGTGGAATAGCTAACGGCAGGATTAGGCCCCAACGAAAAAACTTTCGAAAGGGAAAGTCATAAGCCGATGTCAGCCAGGCAAGCGTAATGCCCAAAAAGGCTGTAATCACTCCCGTTAACAACACAAGGACAACGGTATTGAAGAAATAATTTTTGATTAGATATTGGCGGATTTGGAACCAGTTTTCATTAGGCGCTTGGAACAGCTCCACAAAAACATAAAGAATGGGCAGCAGAATAACTGCCGCCGCTATCATACTGATTATCCACCAGCCGTTAAGCTCTTTTTGTGCGTAACGCTTAAGTGGTGCTAGTTTCATATTACTTCCATCCCGTTTTATTGAAGATTTCGATAGCCTTTTGATTGTGCTCTCCTAAACTATCAAAATCAAGCTTTTGCATTTTAAAATCGCCCCATGATTCAAGCAACTCTGCTTGCTTTGCTTTTGGGTTAACCTGGAACTCAAAGTTGTTTGAGGATAAGAACTCCTGAGCTTCAACATCCGTCATATACTCAATTAGCTTAATTGCATTTTCTTTATTTTTACTATGCTTAGTCAAACCAATTCCACTTATGTTTACATGCGTTCCAGCTGTTTCTTGGTTCGGATAGAAAACACCGATGCTGTTCGCTACTTTCACTTCTTCCGGATCTTCAGAATTTGCAAGTAGACCAACATAATACGTGTTCATGATTGCCACATCACCCACGCCTGCAGCAATCGCCTTCGCCTGGTCACGATCTCCACCATCTGGCTGTCGTGCGAAGTTTTTCACGATACCAGAAGCCCATTGTTCAGCTTTTTCTTCGCCATTTAACTCAATAAAAGAAGCTAGTAATGACTGGTTATATAAGCTTGTTGATGAACGTGCTAATACTTTACCTTTCCATTTATCGCTTGTTAAGTCCTCATATGTGGATAGTTGATCAGGAGTAACACGGTCCTTCGAATAAGCGATAACGCGTGCTCTTGTCGCCATACCAACCCACTGATTATCCTTATCACGGAATTTCGCGGGTACATTTTTTTCGATCTTATCAGAGGTAACGGCTTGAAGAACATCATTTTTCTTAGCGTTGGCAAGGACACCACCGTCAACCGTAATGAATAAGTCTGCTTGAGTACTTTCGCCTTCACGCTTCAGCCTTTCAATCAGCTCTTCCGCCTCAGCCTTGACAACATTTACTTTGATGCCTGTTTTTTCCGTGAAATTTTGGTACACTGCATCATCTGCTTCGTAATGTCGAGCTGTATAGACATTAACGACTTGATTCTCAGCCTTCTTCGGTTCGGCTGATTCTTTTTTCGTTTCGGAACCGCTTTGAGTTGTACTGCATCCTGCTAGACCAAGCGCTAGTACACTACTTACTAATAGAGGCTTAACTAATTTCCCCAGATTCATGATTCACTGCCACCTTTTCTTTGTTTATGTATTTTTTAATATATTTCCCGATAATGATAATCATTATCACTCAACGACTTTTATTCTAATTGTAATTGTCACCTATGTCAATGAAAAATCTGACAATTTCATAAAAAATATGTTTATAGTAAAAATATCTGTCAACTGCGAGATAAATACGGCGTATCAACAGAAATTCATAGTTTCCTAGCACTAAAACAACAAAAACCTCATTTTATCTCTTTTTTGAGACAAAATGAGGTCCTTTTTAAAAATATAAAGTGAATTTCATAAAAATCAGTAATTTTTTTCAGAAAAATCATTTTTTCATAAAATTAAATGCACAGGATTTTCCACTTATGCACACAAAAGATCGTTTATGATTCAACCTTAAAAATATATGATACAACTTTTGAAATATATGCACGACTTTCAACTTTTATGATACAACTTTTAAAATTTATGCACGTTTCCCACAACTTTTGATACAAGTTTTCCTGATATGCACGCTAAATATAACATTTGAAACAAGAACACAAATAGAAACCAGGATACCCTAAGAGTAATTCACCTCTTCTTCATCTGTCTGGAACGCTCCAATCCAAATGACTAATCCATTTGTAATACCCCATCAGAATTAAGAGAAGAATAGGATTCATGAAAAGGGAATGCCAAAGACTCCACCAGCCGTAATGAAAATAGCCCCATGGTGAAGGACTTAATGTCAGCCATTCGTAAAACAGCAATCCTGCTTCCCATACGATAAAATAAAGTATTTTCTTTGCTAATTTCTTTTGATAGGGAAACCAGTTGATGAACAACACATTTACGGGTGGAACTAAAAAGACTAGTGCAATTAACGATTCCCAATCAACATTTTTTGAAAAATACCAATAAGCATGATATTTTAAATCTACATAAGTGTCGAAAACGGTTTGGAGAGCAATTGTGAACAACCAAATATGGGCAACTTGGCTACCAATTAATAGTTTGTTTTCTTTATAAGCCACCGTGTTAAACACGATAATGGAAATAATGAGACCTACCATTTGAATTGCTCCTTAAATTTAGCTAATACGCTTAGTCTATCCATTTATTGGTAATATACTTCACCGAATTCATATTTATATTCTACAAAATTTGCGGAAGACGAATGGAGGGTCTTCGCTTCCTTCAACAAGGAAGCAGAGAACCGGCTTCCTGTTTCCATACGAGGTGACATTTTTGCAGCCTATTTTAATTGGTATTTGTTCGGCTTTATTTTTTGCTTTTACTTTTGTTCTTAATGCATCGATGGAGTTATCAGGCGGTAGTTGGATATGGAGTGCTTCGCTTAGATATATCTTTATGATTCCTTTTCTTTTGTTCATTGTCCTCATTCGGAAAAATTTACGCCCCCTATGGACCGAAATGAGAAACCAACCGGTAAGCTGGTTCTTATGGAGTGTTGTTGGATTCGGCTTATTTTATGCCCCATTGTGTTTTGCGGCAGCTTACTCACCCTGGATGGCTAATTGCCGGAACTTGGCAAATTACCATTATTTCAGGCGCATTGCTTGCGCCGTTATTTTTTGAAACAATCCACACAAAGAATGGACCTTTACAAATAAGAGGGCAAATTCCGTTTAAAGGTCTTGTTATGTCCCTTATCATTCTGCTTGGAATTGTATTATTGCAAATCGAACATGCTCAGAAATTTTCAGTAGAAAATCTATTACTAGGTATTATCCCTGGTCCTAATTGCCTCATTTGCTTATCCATTAGGAAATCGAAAAATGATGGAGGTATGTGGAGGACGGTTAGATGCCTATCAACGGGTGCTAGGCATGACCTTAGCCAGTCTGCCATTTTGGTTGTTACTTTCTATGTACGGACTCTTTACCGAAGGATTACCTAGTAAAGGACAAAGTCTTCAAGCTTTGCTAGTCGCCATTTGTTCAGGCGTCATCGCAACGGTCTTATTTTTCAAAGCAACCGATATGGTAAGAGGAAACTTGAAAAAGCTAGCCTCTGTAGAAGCAACACAATCAATGGAAGTGCTATTTGCATTAACTGGGGAATTACTATTTTTGTCGATTCCCATCCCTTCGCTATTATCCTGGTTTGGAATATTCGTTGTTATTCTAGGGATGATTTTGCATAGTTATGCTTCTAATAAAAAGAGGAAAATCCCTTAACACAGTCAATGAATTTATAATCTAAAATAGGTAAGTTAGGTGGGCTTTTTTCATACATTTTTTCATAACTGCTTCATTTCGTGTTTCGAATTTGTTGTATATTGAATATATCCTGTAGTTTTTATACAAATGGAGGGATCGAATGGAACGGAAAATTCGGTTGATTGCGAAGAAGGATATCGATGCTGCTTTGACTGATTCCACGAGAGAATATTTAGTGGGAAAATTGGCCCGACCGCAAAAATTAGTACATATTGATGATGATCAAATTGAAATTGGAATCACAGCTTATAACAATTTTTCATATGAAAAGCCGCACTACCATACGCAAGCGAATGAATATCAATATTTGATGAGTGGAATGACAGAATATTTAGATGTGGAAACAGGTGAAGTCTATCAGTTTAAAAAAGGCGACTTTTATAAAACTCCGCCTGGTGTTCGTTATGCACAAAAGTCAAAGCCTGGTACGACCATTTTTTTCATCAAAACACCACCTGGGAATGATAAACAAGAGCTTGAACTGACAGATAAAGTAGCAGAGTGGCTGCAATCGCAAATGAAAATAACTCGTTCTGATTTTACAAATGATCCGAGTGCACCAGCTGCAAATTCGATTAAGCCGGCTGCCGCAGTTGCGATTGTGAATGACCAAAACGAAATTTTGCTTTTGCAACGTCGTGATAACGGAAAATGGACAATGCCCGGTGGAACGATGGATTTCGGAGAAGATTTAAAAACATGCGCAATCAGAGAAGTCCAAGAAGAAACAGGCTACAAGGTCGAAGTCACCGACATCATCGGAACCTATTCGAATCCTAAGACAGTCATTGCCTATTCAGATGGCGAGGTTCGGCAGGAATTTGCGATTCTGTACAGGGGGACGATTACAAATGGTCATTTTGAAATGGACAGCGAATCAACAGCCTACAAATGGATCAAGCTCGAGCAAGCAACACAGCTACCAATGGCAGAATCACAGAAACAAAGAATGGAAGATGTGATTCTTTACTTTGAACAGGGAGTCTGGGCTTTGAAATAGGAAGCAGAAGGACTGTTCTTCTGCTTCCTATTCCTTGGAGCCTCTCATTAATTTACATTTATGCATTTCCTCTCATCCAAGTCCACGTAAAGGATTTACCTCGTTGCCTTTACCTATCTCTTATTTTCCGTATTTTGTAGAGAATTCTCCCTTACTCTGTTATGTGAATTTTATATTCATTTATTCTCAATTAGCAATAGAAATTAAGTTTAAGGTTATTTTAAGGAACATACTTTAAATTATAGAAATATTACTTAAATCCAAACCAAAACCTTAACAGCGGAGGGCATTATGTACAAAATCGAAATTAACATATTAGAAAAGCAATTCATTATTACTTGCAGGCTTACTGGATGAAAAGGAAAATACTTCATATTTATTGGAGCTAGAAAGCAAATTATATAACAAAAATTTTAATGACTATGTTCTGATTGTTGACACCTCAGATTTGAAAATTACCACAACTGATAAAGAAGACAAAATGAAAAAAGGAATGGAATTAATTTTAGCAAAACCATTTAAAGCAAAATACAATATAGCTCCTAAAAGTGCCGTTACTAGTCTGCAGGCGAGCCAGGTCGGCTCTGATATTGACTTAAAAAACCAATTAATACGCGTGTCCTCTTTCGAGGAAATTTTTGCCATAAAATAATTAAAAGGTTTACATAGAAGAATGCAGAATGCCAAATACAACACTCAAAGGCTGACATGAGTTGCTGTTGTAAATCGGTGTGGATGTTGAACCGATTCGAATCGATCCGGTTACGAACAAGCGACATATTTTCCCTTGAATCCTGATGGGTTACCTATTAGTTGTATGAAAGTTAATTTATTTTTAAAATTTATGACGACAAAAGGCATTCGATTGGTACATCGAGTGCCTTTTGTCTTGTAACCAACCATTGTTGCTAACTTATAATCAATATTTCATTATTTTTGTTAGGAGTCCGTAGCTTGCAATAGTTACTTATGTAGTTATTCCAACAAATACAAGGTAATTGAAACCCCCTTTCTTATTATCCATTATTTTTTTAAAATAATTTATAACCATAATTTACTATAATTCATCCTTTGTATTGTAAATATATAGATGAATTGATACAATAGTACTGTTTTGTTCCATAAATACTCATTGTTGGTCAAATACAATTTACCGACGAGATTTCATCACTGTTATACAATAAAAATAGAAAGGGCACGGTGAATGTGTTGAAGGTAGTTTCCGTCGTCGTTCCTTGTTATAACGAAGAAAAATCAATTGAATTGTTTTACTCTGTTGTTAATCCGGTTCTAAAAGAAATTGAAGGTATTGATTATGAATTTATCTATGTCAATGATGGTAGTAAGGATTTAACAGAGCTAAAAATGAAAGAATTAAGTAAGAAAGAATCAAACGTAAGATATATCAGCTTTAGCCGAAACTTCGGTAAAGAGGCTGCTATGTTAGCTGGGATTGAAGCTGCATACGGCGATGCTGTTGTCTTAATGGATGTGGACCTTCAGGACCCACCAAGTTTATTACCGCAAATGATTGATGATTGGTTAATCGGCGGTTATGACGTTGTTTATACAAGAAGATCCACTCGAAGTGGTGAACCACCTATTCGAAGCTGGTTTGCAAAACAATTCTATAAGCTAATTAACAATATGAGCGATGTACAGATTGTTGATGGCGCCAGAGATTATCGTTTGATGGATCGAAAAGCAGTTGACAGCTTTTTGAGGTTAAAAGAGCGGAATCGTTTTGCAAAAGGTTTGTTTATGTGGGTTGGTTATAATTCAAAATGTATCGAATTTGAAAATGTGGAAAGAGCAGTAGGAAATTCTAGCTGGAGTTTTTGGAAATTAGTTCATTATGCTATAGATGGTATTGTATCATTTACCATTTCTCCACTACGCTGGGCTACCTATTTTGGTTTTTTTACAGCTAGTTCTGCGTTTTTCTATATGTTTTATGTGATTTTTTCAAAGCTTTTATTTGGTAACCCTGTTAGCGGTTATTCATCAATCGTATCCATTATTTTATTTTTTGGTGGTATTCAGTTAATATTCCTCGGGATTATTGGTGAATATATCGGAAGAATTTTTATCGAGGTCAAAGCACGACCAAATTACATTGTTAAGGAAAAATCCACCAATAAAATAGCTGAAAGTGTAAATAAAAGGAAAATCGGAGTTGTAAATAAAGGATAGAGGATACAATAAGTAAGAACTTCGACAATATATTTTTTATAATATAAAGCGAAATAGGTGTCGAAAATTCGATGCCTATTTTCATGTAATGTTAACGAGTGGAAGTTATTGGAGGAAAAAATGAAAAAAATTTATGAACGATTAAAAAAATTCGTCCCTTCTTTTATATTGCCCTTTCTTTTACTAGGAGGAGTCTTTGCCCTTTGGAGGGTATACCCATTTGGGGAACGTTCAATTCTAATGGCCGATCAATTTACTCAATATATTCAGTTTTATAATTACTTTTATAATGTGTTAACAGGGAATGGTAGTATCTTCTACGCTTGGGAAGCAGGGATGGGATTAAATTTTTGGGCGACTTTTGCTTATTATTTATCAAGTCCGGTTTCAGTTATTGTCTTATTTTTTGGCCCTAAGTTTATGCCTGAAGCCTTTATTTTAATGAGCCTTATTAAGATTGGCTTAGCAGGTTTAATGATGAACGTATATTTGTCTAATATGATTAAGGGTGAAAGGTTAAATCCTTTATTATTTTCAACCGCTTATGCGTTAATTTCATTTTCGATTGGCTATTTCTTTAACATTATGTGGTTGGATGCGATTTATATGCTTCCAATGGTTTTATTGGGAGTTGAAAAATTATTCACTTACAAATATAAATTCCTGATTATCTCCTTAGCTATTTTGTTTATTGCAAATTTCTATATTGCTTACATGGTAGGGATATTTACATTCCTTTATTTTATTATTCGAATTATTTCTATTGAAAACAGTGATGTAATAAACAAATTAAAAATATTTGCTTCCTTTTTTGTCTGTACATTACTTGCAGGAGGGTTATCGGCATTTATCACAGTTCCTACATTCTTACATTTAAAAAACAACACTAACCAGCCAACCAATTGGGAAGGAATGTTGGATACTTCCTTTGGTTTTTTTGAATTTTCCACAAAACTTTATACAGGAAGTACCCATCTATTTGATATGCCAAATGTTTATAGCGGCGTATTCGTCTTATTGTTATTTCCACTATTCTTTATTAATTCAATAATAAATATTAAAGAAAAAATTATGTATTTTCTTTTATTGTGGCTATTGTTTTTGAGTTTTCAAATTAAGGGAATTAATATTATTTGGCATGCATTTGAAGAACCGGTCGGATATGAATACCGCTTTTCTTTTGTTTTTTCTTTTGTTTTAATTTACCTGGCTTATAGAGCGTATTGTACTTTTGACAAAAGAAAAGTTCCTTCTTTATTTATTATATATGCAGTCAATGTTTTTATCTTAATGTTATTAACAAAGCTAACTCCAGAATGGATGTCAATCAAGAAGGCGTTATTAAATATTGGATTTATGACAATATTTAGCTTGTTGCTATATCTAAAAGTGTCTGTTAGTAGTCGACGAAATTGGGTTTCTGCTTTACTATTAATCACCATTTGTATTGAGATGAGCTTCAATGCTTATCATCATGTTAAAACATTAAATAGTTATCCTGGATACAGTATCCCAAGAAATGTTTATAATGCTAATTCTTCATTTGAGCACATTATAAAGGAAATGAACAATAATGATTCCGGTTTATTTCGTACAAATGCAGCAAACTTATTAACAGCAAATGATTCAATGCGATTTGGCTATAATGGAATGACAAATTTTAATACCCTATCAAACGGTACATTACATAAATTTCTGAATGAATTGGGATACAGTACTACTTTAGGACCACGGTCCGCTGCACAAAATAATGGGATCCTTTCTACTGACGCAATGTTTGGGTTTAAATATGCAGTTACTAATAAATCAATCAATAAACATGGATATAAAAAGATGAATTGTAAAGGTGAGTTTTGTTTATATGAAAATCAGAATGTCCTACCGATTGGCTTTGTAGTGGATAAAAAGCAGGTGGATTTTAATATTTCCGAAGATAATCCTTTTATCAAGCAAAATACTTTTATCGGTTCTGAACTTTTCACAAAAGCGAAGGCAAATTCCACTCGCTATAACAATCTTGAAGTTACAAAAAATGGCTCAGTTCAACTAATTAAGAAGATTAAGCCAGAATTGGAAGGATCTATTGAAAAATCCTTTGATTTATCCGATAAAAAGCAATTTTACATGTTTTTATCAGCTGGAAAAGGATTTGCAGGGTTTAACGAGACTAATATATATATAAATGGAAAACCTCTTGGAGTTTATCCGACCTATCATAATGAGAGGGTATTAGATTTAGGTGCTTTTTCAAATGAAAGAGTTACGGTAAAGATAGAGTTTGTAGTACCAGAAACTCAATTATCTCAAGAGATGTATTATGCATTAGACATGAAAAAGTTTGAACAGCAGATTGATGAATTGAAATCACAGTCTCTAAAGGTATCCAATTGGACAAATACAAAAATTAATGGAGACATTAATGTACAAAAAGCAAATACATTATTTTTATCAATCCCTTATGACCGTGGCTGGAAAGCAACTCTAGATGGGGAACCTGTAAAAGTAGAAAAACTAGGTGGATTCATCGGTTTTGATATACAGCAAGGCACACATAGTATTGAATTAAAGTATTTGCCTCCTGGTTTTATATTAGGTTGTATCGTGACAATTGGGTGTAGTATCATTCTGATTATCAGTAGATTATTATTTAAGAAAAAAAATTACTAACGCGCATGACAAATAGCCGTATATTCCGAATCTCCAATCGAATATACGGCTAATTTAATTCATTTGCTACAATTTTCCTAAATCATTTTTGACTAGAGCATGTATTGATCTCAAAATTACGGCTTTGCCGAAATAGAAAAAAATAAAATTAGGAACTACTTAATTGCAACAAAGAATAATACCTCATTCTTTTAACTAATCAATGTTAAAGATTAGTTTGCTTTTTGAAAAATAAAATACCTACTTGCAATATAATTTAAAACCACCACGACAATATTGGCAAAAATTTTCGCTAGGACATCATCCATCCTTACCCATTCTACCAAAACAATCATCATGGCCAAATCAATAAAGTATGAAAGGATACGAAAAAAAAGAAATGAGGAAAATTCCTTTATCAGTGTATCTATCCCGATACTCAAACTCTTAAAAACAAACATTTTATTAGTGATGAAAGCAAAGATTACAGATAATAACCAAGCAATCGTTGTCGCTACCTTATAATCGATATTCATTATTTTTGTTAGGAGTCCATAGCTTGCAATATTCACTATTGTCGTTAGTACCCCAAATACAAGATAATTGAAAACCTCTTTTTTATTATTCATTTAATAACTCCCTAAAGTCGATACCTATTTGTCATTATACTCTTTTATGGTAACTTTCCCCTTTTTACTCCCTATTTCCCTTTTACCAAAGATCTCAAGGAACAACGAAAAAAATTAATTTCAATTAACATACTTTCTTTATTCACCTATATTTTCATGATTTCCTAACTAACCAGTTTACCAATTCTTAATTAAGTGCAACACATTTAACAATGGAAAACAGCTGAGAATAATGATGTTTATTTTATTTTTTAAGAATTCATTTTCAATCATTAGACGGATAATAATAGAGGATATTAAAACGGACCCCACGACTAATGGTCTCTCAATTGACGCATAAATGGTTGGCGAAAAAAACATCATTATTAGGGTCGTAACAGCAGCCGCCAAACATAGGAAAATAAAAAATGGATGTTTACTCTTTTTAAGAGTTAAAATTACAAGACAAAAACTAAATAATGTCCAAAATACATACGGAAATAATGCTAATAAAAACCCTATATCACTTGTCCATGGCTGAAGAATATTTTGACTTATTCGATAAGAATTAATTAGTCCAAAATTATAAAGGACATTCCGATTCAAGATTATTGATGAAATAAGAACAAATAATTGGGCTGAAAAAACATAAAAGATATACCTATATTTGGTTATATCCTTTTCTTTATAACATAAAATAAACACTGTTAATGATAACAGCAATATTATGTTTCTCATGACAACAAACAACTGTCCATAGAGCCATATAAAACCTAAATGTAATTTGGTCTTTAAGGAAAACTGATCAAAGCCTGGAAACCATCTCTCGACTTCATTATCCCATCTTACTGCATTTCCGGGAGCGAAAATCAAAATGCAAGTACCAAGTAAAATCAAGATAGTAAAAAACAGTAGTTTTTTATCAATTAGTTTGTACTTTATGTAGGTCACAATTAAAAAAATTAAAGCAAAGGTTGACATACACATAGCAACTTGCTCATTGGAAATTGATGCAATAATACCAGAAAGAACGTAGATGACTAAACTTTTATTAGACAACACAGGGTCAATCCCAAGAATTTTATTTGCGAAAGGAATCATCGCTACTATTCCTAGTGCAATTGGCCAAAGATAATTCATTGTTCCTGTTATCCAAAAAAGTCCATTATTCAATATACCTTCATTTATATACGCTACTACTAAAAGTGCAAAAATAAACTCTAATTTAGTAACTTCTTTTTTAATTAGACGGACTAATCCGTAAGCAAGAATCATGAAAAATATCGAGTTTAGAATTCTCCATAACCATAGATACTCATCTAACAAAGCATAAAGCATCGCATCCGGAAAAGACGTCCCGACCATGTCAAATATCGATTAGTTATCCATTCCCAAAAGGGGGTATTCTCGGAAGCTTCAGCAAACCAAGAGTCGTCGCTACCAGGTACGATTGTAATTTTTAAATGAATTAAATAAAATAAGATAAACACTATAGATAAAAACGGTAAATTAATACTTTTCCTCATTAAAGACTACCTCTTTTTTAATTAATATATGACTATGATCTTCTAAATAATATGCGTTTTACAAAACAGATTTATTGTAACAATCAAATTGTCCATTTTCAATATGTTCCAGTCGGTAGCCACCCACTATTCACACCTTTTCGACCAATTTATCGGTAAACCTATTCAGATTTTGACTATATTTATTTTAAACATTTGTCGTATTCTTCACAATGGTTTTCGCCAAGCGAAGTGGTTGCCTAGTTCCTTACTTGAAACATTCCCTTATCGTATTAAACCTTGACCAAAATGGAGCAGAGATGTCATTCGATGGGATAGATCAGCAAACGCTTAGTATTATGAAATTAAACTATATATGATTAATCATTGCACAAAATCATCCGAGTAGATTCTAACACTAGAGAAAATAATATGGAATAGCAAATGGCAGGTCAAGGTAAGTTATAAGCAATTGTATCATTCAAAAAACAAAATAAACCATTACCCATTCACACTATGGGAGTGTCCTTTATTGTGTCTAGTGATTTTGGCTTCTAATCAAACGTTTGATTTAAATTTATGTTTACAAACGCCATTAATCTTAATCAAACGATTGATTAATTTTTTTAGAAGAGTTGCGTTTTTTGAAAACCCCTTACAGTAGCATTATCGCTTAAAGAACCAACTGCTTTCGGGACGATCACGCGGAGTTAAATTCATAATGAAATATCCAATAATCAGGACTAAGATGACAAAAGAATACAGCAATGTACTAACTGGATTAGAATGCTCCACAATAATTAATCTAATCATCGCGGTGATCCCAATATAGATAAAGTATCTAAGCGGGAAATGATAGCTTTCTTTAAAATACTTCACGATCATTGTTATAAACTCAAAATACAAAAAGAAAATGAGGATGCTATCGAGAAAAACTTGATAATTTTTACTTCCCTCTTCAAGCAACAACAATTTACTAAACATAAATAATTCCTTGATTAATAAAAAAGACAAGATGATGGCTAGAAAAACGAGCGAAGCATTCAATAGCTTCTGCAGTATTTTTGGAATAAGATGGGCTAAATCACTCTTTCCCTTTAACATTGAAATGTCCCCCTCTGGTTTATACAAATAATTTCTATCCTATCCTTATCTTAACGATCATACATGAAGTTACGATAAAGAAATCTTAAATAAATTTTTTTTCTTAATGGCCTCACATAAAAAAAGCCGACTCAGCCCTGAGCCGACATAATCAATCTAGTTCCTCGAATCACTTCTTATAATCGATAAAATGATTCTCCAACTGAAACTTGAACTATACCTACTTATCTACAACTAATTCAATCGAAACGCAACCTTTGTTACGAGTTCACTTTCCGGTACTTCTTCAGGACTGTTCAAATAGTATTCGTAGGCGACTCCAGTTGGTACTTCTTTGTTTTCCATAACGAATTCTGAGAGCCTATCATAGGCTTTGCCGACTTCTGGATAAGGACCAATATGTGTGCATGAAGCATATTTTCCTGAAGGAATTTCACTAGGCTGAACCCGACCTCTCCCAGCAATAGGGTGAGCTACAGGCATCCCAATCTCCACATCCAAATTCTGCATGTCCATGTTGTAGTAGGCGACAAATGGAATTCCAGCAACCGCTTCGCCTTTCTCACTCAAATATTTCATAATCTCTCCGTACGATTGCCCAATGACCATGGGCAACTGATCAACTGAAGTTTTCATCCGAATCGACACGACTGGCTGCACCAATTGCTCCTGAATTTGACATGAATCATTCATTACTAGTCCCTCCCTATCCTTGTAACAACGATATCCACCGGCCTTTTCCTGATTTCCGCGCATTAACTCTAGCTACTTAAATTATAATCCCTTTTCCTAAAGTTTGAAAATTTGAAGAAGGGTGTTGGCTGTCATGTACTAGCGGTTTCCTTTTTTCCAGCTGTTCTAGCGAATCTTGCTTCCGAAAAAAAGAAGCTGACCGATTGGCCAGCTTAAATAGGTAAGGTTTTCATTTGGTTAATGGTGAAACATAAAAACTTACATTTCATTTGGAAAACAGTGAAATTCGAGATATTGAAAATCGAAGAATCCTAATATTTTTCGATTTTCGGAAAAGGGGTTTTCCGAACCCTTTATTCATTAGCGTTACAAAACCCAAACTCATCCACAAACAACCAAGTTGTTCAATATTCCTTTTTGTCTATTATATGTTAGATAAGTGAACATTTTGTTAATTTTATATTATCACAATTTTATTTTATTAAAAAATTAAATGCTTAGAATTCCGAAATTTTTTTGTCGACATATTTTAATCGTTTGCTGAAGAACGGTGTTCACAAATTTTCCTGATTTTTTCCATTTACCCTACCCAAATTCACCCTGAATTACTATATAGAATGTAAAAGGGTGATGCGGAATGATAAGGCTGAAGATGAATGAGTTCGATCCCTTAGAACGGTTTTCGAAGTTTGAGTCTGTAGAGGACTATCAGCTTCATATGGAGTTATGGATGGGAAAATATAAGCAGGTTTTTTCAAAAAGTGAATTAGTCGGCTTTAAATGGCTCATGTTTTTTTCAGAACAAATTCCTGGGGTGTGCAACACAGCAATTGGCACCATGTTAAGTACGATTCATGAAGATATCTATGATCACGGTATTTCCAGAACTTCATTCAAACGTATGATTAATAAGGCAACAAGCTTAGGTATCCTCACCGTTTTCGAAACGCAAAGAGAGAATGGCTCGCAAGGCTCGAATTTGTATGTATTTAATCGGCTTGCTTCTAGTGGACAAGAAAATGTAATAGAAAAACAGGAAGAATAGCTTATTACGTCTTCCAAAAGTAGTAATATTATCCTATAATAGTACTAAATTCAAAATCGTACGATAATGGCAAAATCATTGAAAAATGATGACGCAAAACTATAGGGGCTAAGGTCATGCTGACATGATTATGCTCGCCAGTTTCCGAATACGGATACCTCCGTACGATTCATTAGGGGGATAAAAATGAATAAGAAAAACATGAGAAAAACTGCACCTAGGGCTAAAGTAGGCTACCTGACTGCAAAAGAACGTAAAATTGTTGAATGGTACGAAAGTAAGCGGTTAGAAGAAAAACAAAGAGGTTTAACGCTTAATATAGCTAACAGCTGATCTATCAGTTGTAATTAACATATCGCAACAAAAAATGTTAGATACTTAACGAGTAAAAAGGCGCGAATTCGCGCCTTTTTTTGTGGGCAAAACTGTACATCAAAATGAATTTACTTGTCTTTTTTACCTGATCTGTGGCAACGGACATCTGGTTCTCTATATTCACAAAAAGTGTTGATTTGATAGGCTAAACGGACAACAGGTTCGTTATTTGCTCATTATTTGGCATGATTCAGTGGTTTTTATATGAATAAGGCATCCTATGTCCCTTTAAGTCTTGCAAAAAGGTTATTTTATCAAAATAAGAAACTATATGTCCGTTCAATACTTAAATTTCAAAGAAATGTCCGCTAAACCTTTGCTACTGGCAATTTTTTCCCTCGGGTTTCGAAGCCCTGAGGTCTGCCGATAATCTCCTGCATTAGAGAACTTCCTTATATTTTCACCGCAATTGCCTTCCGTTTATCAAATTTGAATATATGAGTAAATCCAGATTCTAAAGCTATTGCGTAGGCGTCTTGAATTCCCGCTCCAACGGTTTCGGCTTTGTGAGAGTCTGAGCCGATGGTTAAGATCTCTCCCCTAATTCCTTATACAGCTTGATAATTTCAAACGAAGGCAGGGGCTGACCTAAATCAGACCGAAGTCCAGATGTGTTGATTTCTATCCCGATATTTCGCTGTATCGCTTTTCTCAAAATTTCACGGATGCCTTCCTCATAGTCGGGAAAATGATACAACCCGAATTCTTTATGCGCATAGCGTTTCATTAAATCTAAATGAGCAAGGACATCAATATCTGCTAAACTTACTAATTTATATAGCACTTCAAAATAGAGTTGATAGGCGTGATGCTGATGCTCTTGAAGAACAAGTCGAAGTTTGCGATTATCGATATTATGTACGGAACCCAAAATAAAATCTAAATCGAGTGGGCCAATTTCGTCCTGATACTGCTCCATTAACAGGTGGGGCTCACACAGCTCAATGCCTACCTTAATATTTAGGAGTGAGCCAAATTTTTCTCGACAATTTGTTATATCTAGAAAATAACGATCAAAATTCATATGTCCAAATGTTGATGCAAGTGGATTAACGGAGAAGTGCTCTGTAAAACAAATTTCCTTTATCCCACGTTTGATTGCTTGGATACATACATCCTCCATTTTTGCATTGGAGTCAAAAGAATGATTTGTGTGGTGATGATAATCCATTAAATACATCGTACTCCCTCCCCCATCCTTATTATGATGATAACTATAAGGGATGGATAGAATCATTGTCCACTAGAAAACAGAATGATGCGCCGAAAGAAGAAAATAAAATATTAAATCCCCATAGACCGGGGACCATGACTTCATTCTTCTCCACTAGTCTTGTCTTTTTTTCGTAAAACTTCCGATTGATCCCTATAAGAACCGCCTTCCTGCTTAAGCCTTTTTTCTATAAATAGGACAAGCGCTCAAGCCATATTCTTTCTACCTTCATAGATTGTTTATTAACTATGAAAGGAGGAGATAATAATTTGTTTGGTTATTCAATGGTTCAAATGGTACGAGCTCATGCTAATAAACTGGAGCGCCCGTTGCGGGAGGAGCTGTTAAATCTCTATAGACCCTTCAAGTGGACACCGTGCTTTTTGCATAAGTTTTTTGAAGGAACTATAAAAAAGACTAAAAGATTCTCGGTTATTATTGAGTTTAAAAAGGGTTGCTATGATACCGGCTGTCAAGAAGTAGAAGGTGTGATGAAGCAACACATGAGAAATAAGGTTCGATATCGATTCTCCAGAATTTCCAGCATTAGTGCAAACGTGACTCCAAATGGGTTAGAAGAAATTCTCTCAGGCTGCCAACATATTAATAGAATCTATTTAAACAGTGAAGTGAAGGCTTTACTAAATGTAGCAGTACCTTCCGCCAACGCGAAGCATGTCGTTAGAGGTGGCAAAGAGTTGACAGGCAATGGTGTGAAGATTGCGATTATTGACACAGGGATATATCAACACCCTGACCTTGGCGATCGAATTACAGAATTTGTGGATTTCGTAAATAACGAACAGGAAGCCTATGACGACAATGGTCATGGGACGCACTGTGCTGGTTGCGCTGCTTCTGCTTCGCCAGAGTATACTGGTCCTGCATCGGCTGCCAATCTAGTAGGAGTTAAGGTATTGGACAAACTAGGGTCCGGTTCTCTTGAGACCGTCATGCGAGGGGTCGAGTGGTGTATTCAGTACAATGAAAATAATACTGATAAAATCGATATTATTAGTATGTCGCTAGGTAGTACTGCGCAAAACTATGGAACAGATGACCGTGACCCAATGGTGCAAATCGTAGAGTCAGCTTGGAATGCAGGAATTGTGGTTTGTGTTGCAGCAGGAAACGAAGGACCAAATGGAGGGACGATTGCCAGTCCTGGCGTAAGCAATGAAGTTATTACGGTTGGGGCTCTAGATGACCGTGATACGGTCGAAAGAACGGATGACACAGTTGCTGAATTTTCTAGTCGTGGCCCGACTCTATATGGTCTTGAAAAACCAGACCTTCTAGCACCTGGAGTCAACATTGTTTCATTGCGCTCGCCAAACTCTTACTTAGATAAACTACAAAAAAGCAGACGTGTCGGCAATGATTATACCGTTCTATCAGGTACCTCAATGGCCACCCCAATTTGTGCTGGAATCTGTGCACTCTTCAAAGAAAAAGATCCAAACCTATCACCAAAACAAATAAAAGAGATGTTAATCAAAGGTACAGACCTATGGAACGATGAGGCTCACAACAACAACATCTATGGTGCAGGCTACATCAACGCTGAAAATTCCATCCCTCAGTAACACGATTATTTAAATCTCAACCCTCTTAATTGATATGCTAATATCATTAATTAAGAAAACGCATGAACTTTCCCTCTGTTTCCTTAGGATTTAACACCCACAATATAAGAAGGAATATAGACGAATCGGATTGATTTGATTGGGCCCAAGTTTAATGAATAGATAAATAAATTGCCGATTCAAATATGAATATTGAATCGGCTTTTGGGTGCTGTACTATTGCTTGCAGGGCTTTAGGTACATATGACTTCCTTGTTAAACCAGTAAATCCTTCTTTGTAAAAATAGTGTATGAAAAGCTAAGTGTCACAATGACTTTAACGATCAAGACAAAAGAACAAGCAAGAGATTGCCCCTAAAAACATGAAACGGGGCTTGATCAATTCTTATCCGGTTGTAATTTAAGATCATCAGTCTAGGATCACCTGCCATTCCAAAAGGAGTAATACCAATAACTAGGACGGATCAATCCCAAAACCCTCTTTTAACTCATCCCCCCTTGCTTCTCCAACTGTAATAAATCCGTAACATATTGACTCTTGGTTTGTGACATTATCACAGAGTTCACACCTGTCGATTAACGATACTTAAGCTGTAAGTTTATATATCAACATATCATTTATCCTTTTTCGATTTTCAGCTTTAGGGTAGTACAAATTATCGTTTTTTCGGAGGGAATTACAATGGTAACAATAGGTGAAAAGGTAGAGAAGCAATTAGTAGATTTGTTCCAGGACAGAGTGCGGACGGATCGAGTGGAACGGAAAATGTATTCTTTTGACGTTGGCGCTTTGCCGGGCTTGGTCAAACCCTTCCTCCCGGTTGGAATTCCTGGCGCAGTCGTTCGTCCAAAGGATGGACAACAAATTAGCGAGTTAGTTAAACTAGCGCACAACGAAAATATAAAACTCGTTCCTCGTGGTATGTCTACATCCGGGTTTGGTGGAGTCCTACCAGAGGAAGGAGCCATCGTCGTGGACATTTCGGGAATGAACAAGATTATTTCCATCGACAAATCGAACCTCACTGTTACAGTGGAGGCCGGCATCATTTGGGAGCAGCTGCAAAGGCAGCTGAACAAAGAAGATCTGGACCTCATTTTGTATCCTTCCTCCCTGCCCTCTTCAACTGTCGGTGGCTTGTTAGCCCAAGGTGGCACAGGATTCGGTGGCTATGAATATGGGGTTTTTAAGGAAAATGTAACAGCGGCGAAGGTTATTTTACCAGACGGACAATCCAAAACGTTTTCAGGTGAAGAGCTTAAGCTTTATATTGCTGATTTAGAAGGTATTACCGGCATTATTACGGAAATCACAATGAAGGTTAGAGAACTGGAACCAGAAATCCATCGCTTAATTTCTTTTCAAACTAACGAAGAGCTCGGCGCTGCCTTAACGGCGATCTATGAAGCAAAATTACCAATTTGGTCGATTACCTTTTTAAATCCAGAGTCGATGAAATTAAAGAAGAAGCTACCACATCGTCATGGGCACGCTTATGAAGAGGAAAAACGCCAGCCTGAGCCCGATTTACCTGAAACCTTTGTCATGCTTATCGCTTATCCAGAATCAAGACATGGAGCAATCGATCGTGACCTAGAACGAATCATCGTTCAACATAGAGGGACGGAGCTTTCTGAACAGGCGGCTCAGCATGAGTGGAAGGAACGATTTAGACCAATGCGGTTTAAACGAATCGGACCTTCTATCATTCCAACCGAGGTGGTTGTCCCATTAAGAAGCTTGGCAGCGGTCCTCAATGAAATTGATACAAAAATCAAACACTCCTTTGTGCTTGAAGGGATGGCCGCCAAGGGTGAAAAGGTTATTCTATTAGGATTCATTCCACATGATGAACGAACCTTTGCGTTTAATATGGCCTTTGCCTTGTCTCTTTCGGTCATCGAAATCGCGAAAAAGCACGGTGGTTCGGCTTATGCGACCGGGACTTTATTTCCGCCGCGAAGCGAAAAGTGTGTTCGGTACCGATCGTTATGCACAAATAAAATCGTATAAAGCAAAGATCGACCCGAAAGGCTTGTTGAACCCAAATAAGGTAATAGGCAGCGGCATGATTGACACTGTGATGGGCACCGCCTCTACATTGGAGCCACTCATCCGACCGTTCGCCAACGCCGCAACCGCGCCATTTGGCGAAGCTGTGCGCGAAGGAAAGAAAAAAGGAATCCCAGGTGATGTTGCCTATTATGCAACAGCTTGTTCGCGCTGCGGCTATTGTGTTTCATCCTGCGAGCAATTTGCCGGACGAGGCTGGGAATCACAATCACCACGAGGAAAATATCATTATCTCCGGGAAGTCATTGCTGGACGGGAAAAATTCAATCCAGATACGGTGAAGAACTTCCTACTTTGTACAACCTGTGAAGTGTGCAACACACGCTGCCAGTTGGATATTCCAGTGGAACATAACTGGATGGATTTGCGCGGCACACTGATAAATGAGGATAAACAGATGACGTTCCCACCGTTTGAAATGATGGCTGCATCCCTTAGGGGCGAACGAAATATTTGGGCTGGCAAAAAGGAAAAACGAGCAGACTGGGTGCCTGAAGATATTAAGGCGAAAATCAAGGATAAGGGCGAGGTCCTCTATTTTGCTGGCTGTACAGCTTCCTTCGTCAATACCGATGTGGCCGAAGCATCGGTACGGTTATTGGACGCAGCCGGGGTTGATTTTACCTATATGGGTAACGACGAGGCATGCTGCGGAATCCCAATGAAGGTATCTGGAAAATGGGATGTATTCGAGGAAATTTTTGAGCACAATGTAGCGGAAGCGAAAAAGCGCGGTGCGAAAACGATCGTGACCTCCTGTCCAGCATGTGGCTTAGTTTGGAAGGAATTATATGCCGAGCTCGCTGCAAAGAAAGGAATAGAATACGACTTTGAAGTAAAGCATTACTCGGAAATCGCGGCTGAGGCGATCAAGGACGGCAAGCTTGAGTTCAACAATGAAATTAATAAGCGAATTACCTTCCACGACTCGTGCCACGCCGGGCGAGCACAAGGAATTTATGAACCGCCTCGGGACCTTCTTAAAGCGATTCCGGGTGTGGACCTCGTCGAAATGGAACACAATCGAGAGCAAGGCTACTGCTGTGGCTCGGTGCTGACCCTAATCGGCGAAACGCCAGTCGCTCCCAAATTAGGCGGAATGCGCCTGCAAGAGGCAGTCGATGTCAAAGCGGATACAGTCGTGGCGCTATGTCCATGCTGTCAGGTTCAGCTTCGTGACTCCAATGATAAAAATAAGCTCGGTTTACACGTCACAGACCTGGCCCGCTTTGTCATGGAAGGCCTTGGCTACCCGATTGAAGACAAGACCGATTACTCAATGGAAATGTGGGGTTATTTTGAAAAATTCATCGTGCTGATGAAACCAGAAGTGTTAGCTGATATTATGGCGACACTGTTTAAACCAATGATGGAAAATATGCCACCGGGTATGGTGACAATGATGAAGGCAATGAAGCATACGCCAGGCGGTTTGAATCTGATGGAAAAAATGATGCCAACCTTGATGCCAAAACTCGTTCCAGACATTATGCCAAAAGTCATGCCAGACATGCTCAGGGAGGTTTCACTCAGAGTGGGCCCACTTCCAGAGGACATGGAACAATTGATGCCAGACTTACTACCGAAGACGATGGATGCCTTAATGCCGAATATGCTGCCACTAATCATTCCTCATATCACACCGAGAATGATCGAGTATATTAAAAATAAATTATAAATTTGTTTAACATTAGGATAAAACTGAAAAGATGATGGTCATCGCGGCCAACATCTTTTTATTTAGCTAATTCTTTTAATTTTTCCATATCATCGACAACCAGCGTTCCTCTGGCTGTGTGAATAATACAATCGCTCTCGATATGCTTTAGCATTCTTGAGACGACTTCACGGGCAGATCCGATATTTTTGGCAATCGCTTCATGGGTGATCGTTAAGGTCTTACTATTCTCGAGGGCGGTTTGTGCTAAAATAAATCCGGCTACGCGCTTCGATAAGCTTCCAAAAACGACCTGTTCCATTACCCACATCACACTAGAAAATCGTGAAGTCATCTGCTCCAGCACATATTCTTTTACATGTATATTGTAAGAACTAATTTCTTCAAATACGGAAGTAGGAATGAAAAAAACTTTACTTTCTTTTTCCACCTCAAACTGAACAGAGAAATTCACATTTTGAAACATGCATGATGCGGTTAACAAGCAAATCTCTTTTTCTAGCAGCCTAAATAGGGTAATTTCTCTGCCATCTTCAGACATAATATAGGCACGAATTCGACCACTCTCAACAATCACAAGTCCGCTACAACTATCATTCAGATGTGATAGTTTATCCCCCTTAGTTAAGAACCGTCGCGTTATGGCCTGGTTCAACTGCTCTAGTTCATCGATATTTAAATGAGCGTAAAAAGGAATGCATTCCTGAATAAATTGATTCTCCTCTTCGGTTAACATAAGCCCACATCCTAAAGCTTTATTTTATCGATGACGAACAAACCAAACACCACTTTATTTTATTCATATTATAACATAATCAGGAACCGTCGCCCTGCTTCCCTTATTCAGTATGCCGCTGTTTCCTTTACTGCAAAACCCTCTAATCCAGCCAAAATCCCAATTCTCCCTACCAAAACTCAATTTTGAACCCCATTTCCAGATAATAAGAGGTTTTTCCACACCAAAATCGATTTTCCTAATGGTGATGCAACTCGCCCATTCTATTATGGTAAATGTACCCAGGAATACAAGGACAAAGCGCGCTTTCTGAAGGGATTACCAATGGAAAGCTTTGAACAAATTTCAACCCAATACACACCGATGATCCACAGCATTATGCGAAAATTGAACATCTATAAAAATAAAGAAGAGTTCTCCCAGCTCGGCTTAATCGCATTATGGGAGGCATACAGCCGATTCAATCCTGACAAAGGTGAGTTCACCAGTTATGCCTACAGCTACATAAAAGGAAAGCTACTGACTGAAATGACGAAGTCAACAAAACGTCACGAACGGGAGGTTCCAGCCCTGGAGGATTTATGGGAATATATTGTAGATGAGGGCACAATGGTTCCGCTGGAAGAAGATACCTTACTTTCCTATTGCAAATGCAGTCAGCTGACCGAAAATCAGACAAAGTGGGTACTGTATTATTGCTTGCAGGGGCTAGGTACAAAAGAAATCGCGGCGATCGAGCAAGTATCATTATCTGCGGTGAAAAATTGGAAAGCTGGGGCTAAGGAAAAATTGAAGACAGCAATGGAAATAGAAAGTTAGTAGTAATGTAGGCAATCAAAAGAACCGTCCCCTTGGTCCCCTTTTTGGAAACGGACATACGTTCCTCTATTTCCGCAAAAAGGGGCATTTTGATAGACTAAATGGACAACAGGTTCGTTATTTAATCTTCAATTGGCATTATTCATTGGTTTTTATCTAAATAGCGAATCCTGTGTCCACATAAGTCAGCAGAAAGGGTATTTTATCAAAATAAAGAACCATATGTCCGGCTCTGTTCAATAAATCTAGCATGGATTAGCTCAAACCAATCTAGTCTTAACAAATTATTTATTATCAAAAAAGCACCAAAATATTTCCGTGAAAGATTTGCTATATTTAAATTGATTAAGTCCACGATCGATCGATTCGTATACTATCAGTTGGAGGAAGAAATTTTGAAGAAATTAAAGCGAAGACATAAAAAACTCCTTATATTTTTCCTTATTTTCATAGCTTTTGTCTATCTAAATAACACATCCCTATTCACAAAGGATCGAAACAGGGAACCTTTGTTACTAGCACATCGTGGCGTGGCGCAAACGTTTAGTATGGAAGGAATTAAATGGAATACATGTACAGCCGAACGTATTTATAAACCTGAACATCCTTATCTCGAGAATACCCTTTCTTCCATTCAAGCAGCATTCGAACAAGGAGCAGATCTAGTAGAATTTGATATCAAGCGAACAAAGGATGATCAATTTGCTGTGTTTCATGACGCAACGCTTGATTGTCGAACAAATGCAAACGGCGAGCCATCACAATACACGATGAGTGAATTAAAGGAATTGGACATCGGCTATGGATATACTGCGGACGATGGGCAGACCTACCAGTTCCGCGGCAAAGGAATTGGCTTAATGCCATCTATGACAGAGGTATTATCCCAATTCTCAAAGCAAGATTTGTTAATTCATATAAAAAGCAATCGGAAGGAAGATGGAAAACTGCTTGCTCTCTACCTAGATGAATTACCACAGGAACAACAAAAATTGATTACGGTTTATGGGGACAATGAACCGATTAAAGTCGTAAAGGAGAAGCTTCCTAAACTTCGAGTCATGTCTATGGATACGATGAAAAGCTGCCTCCTTCCATACATAGCCACTGGTTGGACAGGTTATGTACCACCCGCTTGTCAAAACACCGAGCTCCATATCCCTGAAAAGTACGCTCCATATTTATGGGGATTCCCCTCTAAGTTTCTCGATAGAATGGAAGCTGCCAATACACGAGTGATCCTTGTTGCAGGTGATGGTGAATGGTCAGAGGGCTTTGATTCCATAACCGACTTGGATCGTCTTCCAAAGAATTATAATGGAGGAATATGGACGAATCGCATTGATAGGATTGCACCCCATTTTAATAAAAAATGAATAATAAATCGCCGATTCAAATAAGAAAATTGAATCGGCGATTTTCAATCCTTTACTTATTAAAATAACTATTCATTTCTTTATGAATTGCAGGTTTTTCCCGTCAAATGTAAATTTAATAGTCGCCTTAGTCTAAATTCATTCATAATTCTGACTAATTTTGGACAATAATTTCCATATTTTCGATTGGACCAGTGTGTTATGATTTGAATTAATAAACATTTAAGTAAAATAATACTAATATATTATTATACCAATCACTGGTTCGATCTATGTTCATTCATACTCCAGTCCTCTAAGATCACTACAATACTACCTACAACTGAAAGCCCTTAACCATTGTCGCGCCATCAATTTCTTATCACAATCTAACCATCATGCTGCCATTAATCTAAGTAAACACATACTGAAAGTGGGTGATAAAAATGTAAACATAGTAAAAACATTCCTATGTCATCCTGCCACTCCTTAGCCAAGTGTTTTCATACCCAAAACCAATTAAAGGAAGTGACCTAGTGGAAATTAAAGATCTTTATCTAATCAATCAACAGCTTAATTTTATGGTGGAGCATTATGATCAATTTGGCAATCCTTGTTCGATCATAAACGAAGTGGAGAGTACATTCCTGGTTAATTTATCCCCTACTCAAATTCTAGAAAATAGTATTAAAATGAACGGATTTAACCTTAGTGGTGCCAAGAAGTCAGCAAGAGAAATCCTCGGCGATATTAACATGTATCCAGGTGATGGTTAACCCGATTCTAGGAATTTGTATTCTACCAACTAAATTGGCAACAGATACAAAAATTTGGATCAATCCGAATCAAGTTTACAGAACGACGCAAAATGGTAGACGAACAAATGTCATTTTTAAAAATGGCTATGTCCTTGAGGTTGCGCCGCTCCTTTCATCCTTCAATCACAAACTTCATTGTGCAAAACAACTAAGAGATATTACGGTTGGAATAGGCAAAGATCCGATCTCTGTTATTGCAGACCCTCATACAAAATTATTTCTTTATCCAACAAAAGAACACGTACATAAGCGTAAAAAAGCAAAATCCATTCAACAGAAAAAGCAAGAAGGCAGGCAAGAGGGAAAAGAGTTGAAGAGTGATATCACCTTCCATTCAATCACTTTTGTGGAACAAATTGAACAGTACAACTACAAAGGGAAGCAGTACACGCTTAAATTATTTACATTACAAAATGGAATGATGTATTCTTTAGCCTTTCATCAGGAAGATTTCGAAAAAGACGGGCCGAATGCTAAAAGCGGAATGGCGGAACAGCAGGACAATCGAGAAACCGCCATAAAATTTGCAATCCTAAACCTTTTACACGCCAAAAAGTAATAGAAACTAAAACAATCAAGTGTTTCGAAATGTGGGTACGGTCCTCCTAACCAAAAAGAAGAATCGTACCCACGTTCCAAATCTATTTATTAAAGCTCTTCGGAAGGCTTATGCAGTCGTTCCTTAATTGAATGTTCATCTGAATAATTATCGTAATAATACATATCCTATGGCTGTTTAGGAGGTGAGACTAAATGGCTAATCAAAAAAATAATAAGGATCAACAAAATAACCAAGGTGTCGCAGAAAGTTTAAAGAACACAGCAGGCTCTGCTTTTGAAACCATGCATAACGCTTTAGAAACTACGGAAAAGATCGCAATGAACACGGTTGATGCTACTAAGAATGTTGTAAATAATTTAACTGGCAACAACAAAAACAACAACCGATAATACTCATCATGAACACAGACCAAACGCCATTATCTGGCGTTTTTTTGTTGTCACTTTTTCATTATCACTATCACGACTTCTCGAATCTGTA
Organism: Bacillus sp. T3; assembly: GCF_033449965.1. Lineage (NCBI taxonomy): Bacteria > Bacillati > Bacillota > Bacilli > Caryophanales > Bacillaceae > Bacillus > Bacillus sp. T3. The sequence goes on along the minus strand of NZ_CP137761.1, from coordinate 496,536 downwards.
TCAAGGATAGAGGACAAAGTTAAAATAATATTGCCGACATTCTAAGCTTTGCTTCAATTAAAAGTTCATAATGGGCGTGCCCCAACACCCTAACTACATTTGCTTTCAATTTCCTTGAAATATTGCTTGAATGTATTTTTATAGCTTTTTATATAATCTTTAACAAAGGTGTAGCTCGCTACCCCTTCCAGGTAGAATAGCGGATACTCGGAAATTTTCATGGATTAACGTATTTCTTAAGGTAATTAGCCGTCTTATTTGTTCGTATTCACTCTGTGGAATGGAAATGTTCATTTGTCCATTTAGACGTACGATAATGGTCGCTATGATATTTCGATCCAGATCAAATTCCTGGTTAAAAATTTCGGCATAAACTCTTTTCAACCCCTGCTCAGTTGAAGCAATGAGCTGAATTAAATAGCCTGCATAAATTTCTTCCAGTCTTGCTGAAAACCATTGTTTGAAGTCATCCTTTGTTCCATTAACTAACCCTATACTTTTGTACCAATCATCATTGACCACTTCTTTTACTTTCTTTACGTCTTCCTTTATCTCATTTAATCTGGCAACATACTGTTTTCTAATCTTTTTAATATTCTTAGCTTTATCCGCCACAAGACAAGTCCCCTTTTATCTGAGTTTAATTCTATTCTACTACCATTTTTCAAAATTTTCCCATTGTACGAGAAAGAATTAAAGAGATTTGTTCGATTTTGTCATTGACTAAAATTGTTACTATGTGTTGTTTCTATCAGACTCATATAATTGCAGAACCTATAATTCTTACAACTTTCACAATTCAACCAACCTTTAAGCGTTATATTAAGAATATGTTGCTTTGTGCAACCTAAATTCACATTATTTTTTTCAAGAGGTGTTTTATTGATGATTCCAAAAGAAAACCTTCATTACCTAGTAGAGCAAGTAAGTGAAAATGATACCCAATTGGTATACAAGCTCCTCCGTTCACTTGTTGAAAAAGGCGATCAAGAAGATCTAGATGTTGTAGCTGATTTTCTTCCATTAGCCGAAAAAGAAAAAACACAGCTAGCTCAAGCAAAAATGAATGCTGAAATCGATGAGCTTATCCATTGGTATGAACAGCACCTTTAAATAAGTGAGGTACATAGTGAGGAATTTTAAAATAACAATAAATAATAAACAATCATAAACAAGGACCAAACGCCATTATTGGCGTTTTTTTATTACCGTTTTTTCATTTTCAAAGCTCAAATGGGTCTATTGTCGCATTTTGGCGAACACTTGTATATTTTCTCCTATGACAAAAGTGTTAAAATGAAAAAATGTAATATTCTACTAATGAAAGGGGTGAAATGAATATCGTCAATGGCTTTTTAAAGTTTTTAATAGTCATAAGTTCAATCGGAATTATTTTAGCAGTATATTTTATTTCAACTAGTATGTATTCCTACCATAAGTCTTCCGAAAAATATAAAGAGATAAATACAATTTATCAGGAAGAACGTAAGAAAGGTAATTCAGATGTATTTAAAAAAATGAGTAGTATTAATGAGGATTATCTCGGATGGCTATCGCTGCCAAATACAAACATCCACTATCCGATTGTAAAAACCGATAATAATGATTTCTATTTATCTCATAATTTTTACTTAGAAAAAGATAAAGCTGGGGCTATTTTTATGGATAGCAAGAATTCATCCACAAAATTAGACCAGAATACCATTATTTACGGGCATGATATGAAAGATGGTAGTATGTTCGGGAATTTATCCAAGTATTTGGATGAGACTTATACACTTAATCACAGCCTAATACAAACTAATTTTCTTGATAATACATATGATTGGGAAATATTTTCGGTTTCGATTGCCAATGAGTCCGATTCAGAATGGATGAAGGTGTCCTTTCCAGAGCAGACCGAATTTGAGGACTTTTTGAGTAAAATAAAAAATAATTCTTCAATTTTTACGAACACAAAAATTGAACAGGCAGAAACTATTCTTACGTTGTCAACGTGTTCAACGGATGATACTGAAAGATTAGTCATACACGCCAAGCTTCTAACCAAGGGGAGAGAAACTGATGAAACCAACTAAGAAATTACTTTTACTATTATCTGTTCTATTTTTTGCTCTATTTAGTAACAATTTAAACGTTTTTGCAGCAGACGATTTACAAATGCAGGTAGACCTAACGACTAGTAATGATAGCTACAATCCTGATGAAGAAATCAAATATGATTTAAAGGTTACAAATCCCACAGTACATAAAAGAACAAATATAAAGGTTACCACAACATTACCAGAGGAATTAGAAGTACTTAGTTCCTCCGCTAAACAAACTGCTAATAAGCTAACTTGGAAGATTGATAGCTTGGATCCAAAAGCAGAAAATGTTTTAACTTTCAGTGTGAAACTTCCTAAAAAAGCCGCAACAGCAACACCAACACCTCCTGCTTCAGAATCAACTGATAACGGAAGCAAAACGGATAACACTTCGAACAATAACAAAGACAGTAAGGTTACGAATGATATTGACGCTCCAAAAACGGGTGATCCCACGAATTTCACCCTATATATATCTCTATTAATCCTATCCTCAATCGTATTAGGTATATCCGTTTGGGCGATTAAAAAGAAACAGGTTAAGAAGAGCCTAACCTTCTTATTAATTTTTGCTCTACTTTCTTCATCTGCTCCATTTATTCAAGCAGAAGAAAAGAAAGAAGAAGTTACGAAAACTCATACGGTTACTATACAAGGTAAAGAGTATACGATTACAACAGAGGTTGAAGCAAGCTATGAAATCATTCTTCAATCTGGTAAATGGGTAAAAAACCCTGATACACAAGCACTAGGTTGGGAGGCATCATGGGAGGAAATTCCGAATGCTGATTCTTATAACGTGTACAGAGGCTTTGCAGAGGATGAATTTGCGTTAATTGGAGAAAACTTACAAGAGACTAACTTCGTTGATGAAGGCTTTAATTTAAACGGATTTACCTATTATTATGTTGTTGCTGTTGAAAATGGTGTAGAAGGATCTAGATCCAATGTCACTGTAATAGACGGCTCAAAGGATACTGATAAAGACAGTTTGTCCGATACGCAAGAAGAGTACTATGGTTCTAATGTTAAAAATACCGATACGGATGATGACGGTCTCCCTGATGGGTATGAAGTCAAGCAAACTCAAACAGATCCTACCAAAGAAGATACTGATACTAATGGTACGTCTGATGGAGATGAAGATCTTGATCAAGATGGCTTAACCAATAAAAAAGAACTTGAGCTGGGGACAGAGCCAAGCAAAGGGGATTCAGATTTTGATGGCTTGGTTGACTTAGAGGAAGTTAAATTAGGAACAAATGCCTTGAGTCCGGACACAGATGAAGATGGTTTGGAAGATGGTTTCGAGCGAGAAAACGGATTTAATCCATTGAAAAAGGACACCAATGATAATGGGATATTGGATAGCGATGAAGTAGGCGAATTTACAACCGAAGTTCCATTAATTGAAAAAGACGATCATGTGACTCCAAGTGTTTCGATCACATCGAAGGCAATAGATGCGGCAACCACTTCGATTACAAACTTAGAGGGTGTCGATTCTTTCTTAAGTGAAGAGATTCCTGGTTATATGGGAGCCGGCTTTGATTTTACAACTGAAGTGGAATTTGACGAAGCAGCGATGACATTCCAATACGATGAATCCTTTAATGGGCAATCTATTAGACCAGAAATCTATTATTATAACGAAGAACAACAACGACTAGAAAAATTAGAAAATCAGGTTCACGATCCGAACTCCCGAACTGTTACAGCGACAGTCACCCACTTTAGTAAGTATATATTATTAAATGGAGTGGAGTGGGATAAAGCTTGGGAAAATGAGATTGTGCCCCCAAATTACAATAATGAAGGAAATCTTAAGAAAATAGATGTCGTCTTCTCGATCGACTCGTCCGGCAGTATGGACTGGGAAGACCCTAGTGATTTACGTAAAACAGCAGCAAAATCCTTTGTCGAAAAGCTTACAGAAGAAGATAGAGCGGCCGTAGTTGATTTCGATTACTATGCAACTACTCTTGTTAACCTAACAACCGATAAAGATGCTGTCCAATATGCAATCGACACGATTGATAGCAGTGGTGGTACCGACCTTTATGTTGGTGTGAAGGAAGCAATTGACGAGATTGTAGCAAATGGTGATGAAAATAATTTCCGCTTTGTTATTTTCCTAACAGACGGTGATGGCTATTGGGATGATAGTGCAATTGATTATGCAAATGAAAACAATGTAACCATTTATACAATCGGTTTAGGTGCAAATGTTCAACAAAGTCTACTTGAACGAATTGCGACCGAAACGGGCGGTAAATATTTCTTTGCCTCTAGTGCGGACAAGCTTGATGAAATTTTCGATGAAACTGCTGAAGAAACGATTGATTACGTAAAAGACTCTGATACAGACGGTATTCCAGACTGGTATGAAATAAACGGTTTACGCCTGGGTAATGGAGTTACTGTGAAAACTGACTATTTAGTACGTGATGAAGACAAAGATGGTTTACTAGATGGTGAAGAAATCGTCCCTAGCAACTTTATTGGTGACTGGGCTGAAGGGATATATTTCAAAATGATTTCAGACCCGCGTCAGAAAGATTCTGATTTCGATGGAGCTCCTGATGACGAAGAAAAACCAGACAATCGCTTGGTTTATAATCTATCACAAAAACATAAGGTATTAATCACTGACCTATCCTATGTCAATGTAGAAAACTGGATTAATCTGCACAAAGGGAAAGACGTAACAGAATTGGATGGCATTGACGAAAAGTATGATGAATTGGTTGGTTGGAAGGTTATCGACTCTGAAAACAGCCATAATTTAGGCTTTGGTTTTGGTGCCATTGCCCTTAAAAAAGGAAAACAGGTTGTGATTTCATATAGAGGTTCGGACGGAACAAGTGACTGGTTATTTGCCAACCGACAAATCTTAATCGAGAACAACAACGATCAAGCTGAAGATGCCAAAGAATTTACTGCAGATATTATGCTTGAAACGAAGGACAAAGATGTTCAGGTATACTTAACCGGACATTCACTGGGTGGTTTCCTTACACAAGCGGTAGCCTATGACATGTATGAGAACAAATTATCCGATGTTGTTTTCTGGAAAAAGAATAAAGAAGCGATTGAAAAAGCCCTTAACAAGAAAGATTATTTCCAAGGGGCTACCACTTATAACTCAGCCTTCTTCCTTCCGGAAAGAAAGTCAAATGCTAAGAAAACCGCTATTCCGTTCAGCGATATATATAAAACAAAGTATGACAATGTTGTTTATAACTATGCGATGACTGGTGATATGCTGTATATGGCTGAGACATTCCTTTATTCTGATAAGCCCCAAACTGAAGGAAGAATGGGTTCGAGAACCATTTTTGGTAAGCAGTATAACTATGATATCACCCCTCTTGTCGATGCAATTATTACCGGAACAAACGGTGATATTAAGAGAGAATTAGGCAATTTATCGGATGAAGTGAAAGCCAGACATTCATTAAATAACTTTTACAAATACACAACCGAAATGGCTAAGAATGAGGAGGAATTTTAAAATAGTAGCCGAAGCAGCGATCTAGTGCGACTTAAAGATAGAAAAAATAAAAATCGGTTTCCGTAAATAGTATAATGAAAAGGGATATAGTTCATCTATATCCCTTATTTTCTATAGAAGGTGTGATCGTATGCGAGTGTTTGTAACCTATTTAGTGGTAAACGTGATATCAATTCCTTTACATATTCTCTTTTTTTTCAGTGCTTTAATGGGGGCGATCAATTATCAATCTGATAGTCCTATGAAGGCCTTTTTTGATTTTCTTCTATATGCATTAATCTTGAATCTTTTAAACTATATTTTGCTTCTATTCTACTGGGTTAAAGATAATAAGAAGTTGAAAAAGAATAACGTGATTTCATTCATCTTTTTTTCGATTCCAATCATCCTTCTATACATAACGATGGGTTACTTTTTTGGATAGGTTTTTTGGGACGGTACGCTGTTTATTCTTGGAATCTTGTCCGAACTGAAGTTATCAGCAGGGGAATGGTTTCCGTACTTACTTCCGTTGTTAGACACGGATAGCACCACCCTTTTCCCCTTTCATTCGACCAATTTCCCAGGAAACCGAATCTAATCAAACGTTTGATTAAACAAACTATTTGTTCAATTATACCCGCCATTTCCCCCTATATAGTTGAAAAAAATTTGTCATGTCATACCGTGAAAAATGGAGATTGAATGTACTTTTTGGAAATCACAAGTTTGTCCCTTACAACGCATAAGCTTCGAACAATGTATTAATCACCCGCTGTTCAATCTCCGCCACAACAAATCTTTTTTATAAAAAGACGTGATAAATTGAACCCTAAAAAAAGAAGGGGTTTGGACGTTGATGGGTAACTAGCATTTAATTTTTAAATAGTATTTAGTATAGTTGAAGGATAACATGGTTGTTCTATTTATTGGAGGGAACTAATTTAATGCAATGGGGAATTTTTGTTGTTTTATCTTTAATCTTTTTATTTACACCTTATCAAAAAGGACTTTACTTTCCGAACAGTCTATATGGAATCGTAATTTTTCTATCTTTACTATGCGTCCTCGTAGTAATTTTACCGTTTATAAAAAAAGAGAATAAGTTCCTAAAAACTAGCGTAGTATTTTTGTTACCACTTTGGTTACTAATCTTTCTTCCTTTTGCTGAAACACCAAAAGGATCCTGGGATTTAATTATTAAGTGGGTCTTCTGTGTAGAATTCTTTTTTTTACTCACATGGAGCTCGTTAAACTCGACTATCAAAAAAGCTATGCCCTTGATGTTTCATGTAAATGGGATATTGCTTTCCCTTTTCATGCTTCTTAATTTTTATGGAGTATTGAACTACCGTGATGCCATTCTGAATGACCGTTTTGCAGGAGCCTTTCAATATCCAAATACTTTTGGAATGGTTATGGCATTATTCTTTTTTTACACCTTAGTAAATCTAACAACAGAAAAAAATAAAAAACTAGTGATTCTTTACTCAAGTTCACTAGTACCTTTCTTTCTTTGCTTCATTATGTCCTTTTCAAGGGGAATGATGCTTGTATTTACACTAGTATGGCTAATAGGATTATCACTACTTTCTATTCGACTCCAATTAAGATATATATTATTTACCGCATTAGCCGGAATTAGTTCATTAATCGTCTTTATATCAATTGAGAACGGCCAAGTATCACAAAGACAGTATCCAGGATTTTTTATTTTAGTATTAATGATGTTGTTTACTGTTGCTATTGTCCTTCTTATAAATAAAAAAATTAGATCAATTAAAAATCCAAAGATACAAAAAATAATGTTATTTAAATTCTCTCGTCTACTTATCCCCTCCTTGGTAGTCGTATCATTAGTTTTAGGTTTACTAGACCTTAAAAACGAAGGGCTTCTTTTCAAAACCTTACCAGAAGGACTTCAAAAGAGCGTTTCTGGAATTACATTGGATGCCTCGACTGCAAAGGAACGACTTTATCTATATCAAGATGCATTAAAAATGAGTAAGGATTCTCCATTGTTTGGTTTTGGAGGAGGCGGTTGGGCTACTTTGTTCAATCATTATCAACAAATTCCTTATCAGGCAACCAAAATCCATAACGGATATTTAGAATGGGTCATTGATGCTGGATGGATTGGATTAATATTATTAATCTGTATTTTTTCTTATCTTAGTTATTTATTATTGAAATCTAGAAATTCTGAAGAAAAAAGCATCGTTTATGTTGCTATTTTTATTGCACTGCTTTCTGCTGCTGCTCACAGTTTTATAGACTTTGATTTATCATATGGAACTGTTTTGCTCCTTATCTTCTGGCTTTTTGCAATGGGTATATCAAAAGAACAACTCTTATTTAATCCAATGTTATCAAAAAAAATATTCTCTAAAGCCACTAGTATAAAGTTTATCTATATTTGCATTGTTGCCCTTGCACTTATCACAAGTTATAAGGCATACAACTACTACGATGCAAGACAACTGTACATTAAAGCGGTTCAGAAAAAAAACATCTCCTCTAAAGAAGAGTTAATGAATCAAACTATATCAAAAGATCCTGACAATATTAAATATTATTTGGATCTAAGTAATACTTATATGGCAGAAGGCTTGATGAATAATAAGGCAAAAGAAAATTCACAAAACTTGATTTTAAAAATGACTGCCGTTGAACCTAACAATTCAGTTGTCCTTCATAGTGCAGCACTTTTGTCACAAAAAATAGGAGATAACAATAAAGCAATAAAATATTATGATTTATGCTTAAAATATGATCGTTATAACTCCAAGCTATATGAAGATAGTATTGAGTTTAAAATTAAATTAGCCCTTCTATATTTAAACCGTAATGAAAAGACAAGTGCAAATACATTATTAAACTCCGCTCTAAAAGATTTTAATCAAATTAATAAATGGAAGAATCATTACAATAAACTCCATTTAGGAGAAGAATTTAACAGCAGAGAATTCCATATTACTGGACCAATCTATTATTATTCTTCTTTAGCTTACTTTATTAAGGGTGACTTTCAACAAAGTAATGCTCTTTTATCAAAAATAACGGACGAAGAGGACATTTATTTAAATGCTGTTACATTAAGAATTATGTCCCTTGAAAAAATGGGTAAGCTGGAAGAATCCCAAAAACTTTATTCAAATACTATAAATGATCATAATGAGTTACTAAAAAAATTAAATGAATACAAAAAATTCCTAGATAAATAGGAAAGTAGTTCCAGACAATACATTAAATATGATTAAGTAATAATATAAACAATAGAATTCTTAAAAAACAGCCTCCCTAAAAATGAAGACTACATTGAGTAATCAGTTTTGTCTTCATTTTAGGGAGTTTTTTTCCCTAAATTCTCCATAATTAGGGTGGAATTAACTAGGCGTTCATACTATTACACTATTTTTGCAGAGAACTGGATTAGGGATATATTAAAGAATTATTCTAAATAATATGGAATGTTTGGAAAATACATTGGAAAATAATAACGAAAACGATAATATTTTGATATAATTCATTATAAATTGTTCCTAAAAATAGGAAAAGGGTGCTCTATTCGAATTTCCCCATCCAACATATCAATATTTTGTTAAACTTCTAATCTCATACTATTTAATAAGGGGTTTTTATATGCATAAAAAGAATTTTAAAATTCTCTTAATCACTTTTTTTATTTTTAGTTTATTATTACCCAAAAGTATGGATAGTCTTGCTTATGGTAATAACGAGAAGTTAATGGGGAGTCCGAAATTTTCCAGCAGTCAAATTAGTGTTAAAGGCACAAATAATTTAACAATCAAACCATCGACCCTCTTTTCAACGGGACTACAAACCTTGGGACAAGTCCAAAAACCAACATGGAACGGAGATATAGTTCAATGGACTGAAGTTCCTAATTCAGTACAGTATGAAGTCAAATTATACAGAGATACCACACTAGTAAATACACAGCGAGTTGATGGAAGTATTCAACAAGTAAACCTTCTCCCTCAAATGACTATTCCTGGAGAATATTCTGCTTCTATTCAAGCTATCGGTGATAATACAAATTACTCAAATGGGGAAGTCTCAATTCCTACTGATAAGAATAGAAAAGGGCTCATTTACTTCGAAGACTTTGAAAGTAACAATGGTGGTTTTACGGTTACTGGGTCTAATCCATCTTGGCAGTGGGGATTATATGGTATTAGTAATCGGTCAAGTAAAATTTGGTATACCCGCTATAACAATAACGAAAACAGTTATGTCGTTTCACCCAACATTAATTTAAGTAATATAACTACATCCATTACATTAAATTTAATGCTATATGCTCGTACTGAACCTGAGTTTGATTTTATACATATCGAAATTAGTAAAAATGGTGGTCAGACATGGGATCGCATCTATACCGCTGATGGATATATTACTGTTAATACGGACTGGAGAGAACTTGAGTTTAATATAGACACATCCTATGCAGTACCTAATTTTAAAGTAAGGTTCGGTTTAGAAACTGATGATTCAATTACTGATTATGGTTTCTCTATTGATGATATAAAATTAACAGTACATCCTTCTTTGTCTCAAGTACAAAAGCCTACTTGGAATGGGGATGTTGTACAGTGGAATGAAGTTGATTATAGTAACGGTTATATACTCAAATTATACAGGGATGCAATTTTAGAAAAGACGATTGGAACACTTGATTCTGAACAAGAATATGACTTAGCTCCTTATATGACAAATATAGGAGTTTATACAGTAACCGTTCAAGCAAAAAGTAATAATACAAATATTAGGGATGGAGCTACCTCACTCCTTTCAGACGAAAATCAAAAAACAATCCCTTCATTAAATACTGTTCAAAAACCGATTTGGAACGGAGATGTATTACAATGGAATGGAGTTGCTAATGCGAACCTATATGAAATTAATTTATATAGGGGCAGCACATTAGTAAATACCCAACGAGTTAATGCTAGTGTCCAACAATTTGATTTTACCTCACTTATGACCGTTCCCGGTAGATACTATGCCATTGTTCGAGGAATTGGGGACAATATTAATTTTCGAGATGGATTATTTTCACCTCCATCTGATGAACATCGAATACTAAATCCATTAGATCAAGTGCAGAAACCAACTTGGAATAATGATGTTATACAATGGAACGGAGTTGCTAATGCAAGCCAATATGAAGTAAAACTATTCAATGGCACTACATTAATCAAAACACAACGGGTAGGGGCTAATAGCAGTCAATTAAACTATTTTGCCCAAATGACAGACTCTGGTTTATATACCGTAACTGTTCAAGCAATTGGAGATAATATTAATTATAAAGATGGAGAAACTTCTATTCCATCCGATGGAAACAGAAAAAACATTCTATACTACGAAGATTTCGAAAATAACAACGGTGATTATTCCATAATGGGGACCAATCCATCATGGAAGTGGGGAAATCTAAACCCTTATACCTCACCTTTTACAGCTTTTTCCGGTTCTAATGTCTGGGCTACCAATTTAAATGATCAATACTACAATAATGAAAATAGTTTTATTATTTCCCCAAACATTGATCTTAGTAAAGCTGTATCACCTATTAAATTAAGTTGGATGCAATTTGCCGACTTTGAGATTAGCTATGATTACATCTATGTTGAAATTAGTAAAGATGGTGGTCAGAATTGGAATCGTATCTATTTTAATAAAACTACAACCAATTCAACTTGGAAAAAACAAGAATTTACTATTGACCCATCTTATGCGACAACTAACTTTAAAATTAGATTTGGTTTAATAACTGATTATGTAGGTAATTATAAAGGTTTTTATATAGATGATGTAATGGTATCGGGAAATCCAATTCCTACTCTTGCCCAGGTCGAAAAGCCTACCTGGAGCAGTGATGTTATCCAGTGGAATTCAGTTGAAAACGCCTTACAATACGAGATCAAATTATTCAATGGCACTACATTAGTCAATACGCGAAGGGTTGAGGCAAGTGTGCAAACATATAACTTTACTTCTTTTATGACGAACCCTGGTAATTATACGGTAACCGTTCAGGCGATTGGAGATGCTTTGAATTATTTAGATGGACCTGTCTCATTTTCTTCTGATGAAGTAAAAAAAACAGTTAACTTAGCTCAAGTCCAAAAACCTTTTTGGAACGGGGATATTATCCAATGGCAGGCTATTGAAAACGCATCTCAATTCGAAATCAAACTATATAACAAAAGAACCTTAGTCTCTACATTACAAGTTTCAGGAAGCATTCATGAATATAACTTTGAATCACAAATAACTACTCCCGGAGAATACACAGTAACAATTCAAGCAATTGGAGACAATAATTTTTATAAAAACGGATCAGTATCCCAGCGTTCTAATAAAAAAATAACCTTAAATAGTATCAAAAAACCTATATGGAAAGGTTCTGTCATTTGGTGGACTGGAGTTCCAAATGCTTCACAATATGAAGTCAAATTATTCAGTGGGACATCTTTAATAGCAACCGAGCACGTTGAGGCTAGCGAGCGGCATTTTAACTTTGCCCTCCAAATGATAATCCCTAGTGAGTATACTGTATCAGTTCAGGCTATTAGCGACAGTGACACCTATCGAAATGGTCCGGTTTCCCTTCTTTCTGACCAGATAACTACATTAAATAAAGTTCAGAAACCGACTTGGAACGGGGAAAATCTTGAATGGACTGAAGTAGAGAATGCATTACATTATGAAGTCAAATTATACAGAGGAACTACTTTGATAAAAACTCAACGTGTTGGTTCAAATGTTCAACATTTTAATTTTGCCAACCAAATGAGAAGTCCTGGGGAATATACAGCCACCGTTCAAGCAATTGGGGATGGTAAGTATTATTGGCACGGGCCAGTTTCAGAGCCTTCTGGAAAAAGAGTTGAATTCCAGCAATAAACTCAATGTTATTTGAATTAATTAATCCTTAACATGTTTCAACTTATTTAACATTAATAAACATACATTAAGGCGCATGATAGATCATGCGCCTCTTTAATTTTATAATTTTTGATTACCTACCAGTACACAAGCTCTCCTAATACAAAAGAACATTTAATTTATTATATAAATTACTGGTGTCCAGGAGCTATACACTTTAGTGGATCCACTTATTCTGTATGATCTTACCCTGTAAAAGTATGCTTTACCACTTTCCAAACCCGAATTTGTGTAAAATAAGGATGTTGTTTCTGCTAATAAACTGTAGGTACCATTACTAGATGTAGAACGGTAAATTTCATAACCATGTGCTTCGCTAACTCCGTTCCAGGTAAGTTTTATTGAAGAAGGACTTATACCAACCGCTTTTAAATTTATAGGAGCAGAAAATGTCGGTTTAACACTTACTACTATTGAAAAATCACTGTACGCTTTAATATTTCCAGAAATTTTATAGGCTTTAACTTTAAAGTAGTAAGTAGTATTTGTTACAAGTCCAGTATTACTATAATTGGGTTCCGATGTCCTTGATATCAAGGAATAATTTCCAGCGCTAGATGTGGCTCGATAAATTTCATAACCAGTGGCACCTAATACTGCTCCCCAACTTAAACTAATACTATCATACGATGATGAGGAAGCCTTTATTGATATCGGTGCTGATGGATTTTTGACCCATTCTCCGTATAATGTGGTATTTGATGTTACTCTATTTAAACTAAAATTCCAAGCATTGGAATAGGTAGGTTCTTTGTACCAACCAACAAACGTATAACCTATTCTAGTTGGCTTTTTAGGCGCAACAATTAAAGTATCATAGTTTGTTATGGTAGATGGTACAAATGTCCCTCCTTGGCTATTAAACGTAACTGAATACGAGTTTATTTTCCATTTTGCATAAAGTGTAGTATCACTCGTGATTGTATCTATTGAAAAATCCCATGGATTTGTACAAGCAGCGTCTTTATACCATCCACCAAAAGTAAATCCCGTTCTTGTTGGTGCTTGCGGAACTGAAATTAAACTGCCGTAATCAACAATAATTCCTGCTACACTGCTTCCTCCCTGACTTTCAAAGTTAACAGAAATGACAACTTTTATAGTAATTGAACCAGAAATTCCTGAACCATCATTAGCGGTAGCTTTAACTATCACAGTCCCCGAACTTAATCCAGTTAAAACTCCAGTTGGGCTTATATTTGCGGTACCTGTACCGCTTTCCACACTCCAAGTAACTGTTTTGTCAGTTGCATCTGATGGGACGACAGAAGCATTAATTTGTAAATTTTTATTAAGTCCCACAGTTGTTTCATTGCCTGCACCTGTGAGGATTATAGTTTCAACATATGTCTTTTCCATTAGAACATAATCCTTAAATGAGTCTGTTGTAGGGTTTAAACAAACTAATTGGTTATTATTATCATTAATTTGCGACTTATAGTCTGATGAAATAATTATCCCTGAATTTTCACTAATAATGTTGCCATTCAAATCAAAGTGTCCATTCTCCTGATATATCCCAATATTATTACCTGTTTTAAGTGTCAGATTTGTCTCAGGTGCTATTGTTATCGAACCTTGCGAATATCCTCCTGTGTTATAAATGCCGTAGCCACCTGTATCAGAAATTTCAACATTTGAAAGGACTAAAGTACTTCCATTAACATCACCACTATTGTAAATGCCATATTGCTTACTTCCGCTTATCTTTGTATTGGTTATGTTAGCTGACATCCCATTCAGACTTGCATAGATTCCGTAATATCCTCCAGTTATTGTTGTATTAGAAATGTCAGAGCTTGTAAAAGTCGATAACATAATCCCGTTATTATTAGTATCACCTAGATTAATATTCACATTGTCAATGATTGTATTTTGGCTAAAATAAAAATATATGCCTGATGAACCAATATTAGAACTTATTATTTTTGAATTGTTCCCATTGTTAATCGATATTCCTTCTAAATCACTATTCCTTACGTGTGCTTCTCCTGTAGAGGATACTCTTATTTTAGTTGAAATAATGTTGTTTAGAATACCTCCCTTATTAAGTATTAAGCCTCCAGTAATATCATTGTTAATAGTTAGATTTTCAATTTCTAAAAACTGATCTGCTGTTATTTGTGGAGATACATCTTCACCGAAAATTAACTTGAAATTTCCTCCTATTAACTTCTTGAGGATTCCCCTAACTTCAATACTTAATGGTTTGAAAATTTCTATATCATTAATGAGTTGAACATTATTTACCTTCTCATCTAGCAATGCGTTACGTAATTCCTCTTCCGTTTTCACTTGGACAGTCTCCAAAATAACTTCTTCCCCAGATTTATTTAAGGAATTAAATAATGTGATCGGACCAATCTGATGTATTAACTTCATATTTTCAATTGGGTCGTTAATGGCAGAACCATTACTATTAAGGATGGTGTATTGATTTCCATTATCAATGATCTTTCCCAAAACGTTCAAATATCCGTTTTCCTGATAAATCCCAATGCTGTTCAAAGTGTTTATTGTTAAATTTGTTTCCGGAGTTATTGTAATTGTACCTTGGGAATACGCTCCTTTGTTATATATGCCGTAGCTTCCTGTATCAGAAATTTCAACATTTGAAAGGACTAAAGTACTTCCATTAACATCACCACTATTGTAAATGCCATATTGCTTACTGCCGCTTATCTTTGTATTGGTTATGTTAGCTGACATCCCATTCAAGTTTGCATAGATTCCGTAATATCCTCCATTTACGGTTGTATTGGAAATGTCAGAGCTTGTAAAAGTCGATAACATGATCCCACTATTATAAGTATCACCTAGATTAATATTCACATTGTCTATAATTGTATTTTGGCTAAAATAAAAATATATGCCTGATGAACCAATATTAGAACTTATTATTTTTGAATGGTTCCCATTGTTAATCGATATCCCTTCTAATTCACTATTACTTATGTGTGCTTCTCCAGTAGAAGATACTCTTATTTTAGTTGAAATAATGTTGTTAAGAATACCGCCCTTTTCAAGTATTATGCCTCCTGAATTATCATTATTAATAGTTAGATTTTCAATTTCCAAAAATTGATTTGCTGTTATTTGTGGGTTTACACCATCAACAAAATTTAACTTAAAATTTTCACCAATTAACTTCTTGAGGATTCCCTTAACTTCAATACTTAATGGGTTAATAATTTCAATATCATTGATGAGTTGGACATTATTTACCTTCTCATCTAACAATGCATTACGTAATTCCTCTTCCGTTTTCACTTGGACAGTCCCCAAAACAACTTCTTCCCCAGATCTATTTATGGAATTAAATAATGTAATCGGACCAACCTGATGTATTAACTTCATATTTTCATTTGGGTCATTAATTGTAGAACTATTGCTATTAAGTAGCGTAAATTGATTTCCGTTATGAATGACTTTTCCCCAATCGTTCAAATATCCATTTTCCTGATAAATCCCAATGTTGTTCCCAGTGTTAAGTGTTAAATTTGTCTCCGGAGCTATTGTAATAGTACCTTGGGAATACGCTCCTTTGTTATAAATGCCGTAGCTTCCTGTTTCCGATATTTCAACATTAGAAAGGACTAAAGTACTTCCATTAACATCACCACTATTGTAAATGCCATATTGCTTACTGCCGCTAATCTTTGTATTTGTTATGTTAGATGACATCCCATTCAAGTTTGCATAGATTCCGTAATATCCTCCAGTTATAGTTGTATTTGATATGTCCGTATTTGAATAAGTAGCTAAATAGATTCCATAACCATATGTATCACCTAAGTTTATGGTTACATAATCTATTATCGTGTTTGGAGATTTATCCAAATATACACCTTGCCCGTTTATCATTGAATCAACTATTTTACTTGCAGGTCCATTTTCAATTTTTATATAAGCTACACTAGACCGATATAATTCTAAGCTACTATTGCTATCTACATTTATCTTATCTCCTTGTAAATTATCAATAATTCCACCATATTTTAGTATTAAGTTTATTTGATTATTGGAGTTCATTTTTATATTACTAAATTCATCTAACTTTACGTTACTAGTAAAACTAATATCGCCATTAGTAATATGTAAAACATGATTGTTCCCTTTAATGGATTTTTTATCTCCATTAATATTGATTAAATTATTTTTAGATATCTCAATATCATTTCCAATAGTAACCGAACTAATATCCTCATTAGCTAAGGCCATAACAAGTTCATCTTCGGTATTCACTGTAATATCTGATGTTAACTCGGTCGCTTGAGCTAAAGTTCCTTGATGTATATATACCATCATTATAATTATTAAAAATATCGAAATTAATCTTTTCATGTACATAACCCCTCCCTCCTAATTACCTCGCACTATATGTTTCATTTACCTCCATCTTCTCATTATCCTGAATATTTTCTCATAAAATATCCAAATTAAGCAAAAATATATTTTGGACTATATTTATAGAAAAAAGAACTGACAAAACAAATTATCAGTTCTTTTTCATGCTGTGCCTTATTTACCGTTCAAAGCTATTAAATCTTCCGAAACCTTCGAAACCACTTCCCCATTTATATCTTTTACCATCAAGAGCACACGGTAAGTTCCTGCCTTTTTAAGAGTAGTCTCAAAATAATTTACTTTGGAATATCCTTTTCTTTCGATTGATTTTGAACCTTCGTAAAGAACCCATGAGTAAGTGAGGTCTTCACCAAGCGCCTCCGCTTTCCACCTTACCTTTGTATTAATCATTTGGTTATTGTTTTTGTTAAGTGTAAGTGATTTAATCACGATACTCTCATCATTCATGTTTCCTTCTTGAAGTTGTAGGCTTGTGGTTCTTAACTTTTTAATAATTGGCTCAAACTGAACATCAAGTAATTTTCCTGTTCCTTGGAGAGGTTTTGTCCCTGCGATGGCAACCTCTAGAACACCATCTTTTATTTGATTAAAGGCCACGCTGAAATCTTTAGTAAAATCTGATTTTATAACAGTTTAAGGCTTGACCTGTCAAATCCAAGTTATTATTATTAGCTCTCAATTCTCCGCTACTTGTTAGTCTGACTGAATCTTTATACTTTACCAAAAGGCGGTCTTTACGATAACCAATCTCTTTATTCTCATCTTTATCCTTAAATGGTTGATAGGCATGCTTCTGATTCTAAGAACTAGATGAATCATACGGTCCAAATTTAATATCTTTATTAGCCTTATTTATATCATTCGATGTATTTTTTTGTTTTTTATACTTTCATCTTTTTTATCAACTTCACTTGTTTTTTGTGAAGCTTTAAGATTACTTTGGTTACTAATGGCTGAAACCGGAACAACTCCATTCAGAAACATTAATAAGCAGGTTAAAGTATATAAGAATACTTTCCGCCTGTTTAATCCTTTTCCCAACCTCTATCAACCTCTCTTAATAGAAAAATTTTTCGATAATAATATTATCATATAATTTACATAAAATTACTTATTCCTCTATTATATTTCTATTTTTTGAAAATTTTCCAAAACGGTGTCGAAATTTATACAAACAAACCTCCTATTATAGTAAAATATTAGAAGTATGTCGATTTTACCAAGTCGAAATACCTACTAGGGAGGAGAAAAAATATGTTTCGTAAAAAAACTCGAAGGTACTTGGTCTCGATTTTGGCGTTCTTACTCTTATTTTCGACAGTGCTTACAAATGTCGGGATGGCTGCTAGTAAAGATGAAAAATCATCAACTTACCTAAGTAAAAAAGACAAAATCACGAAAACAGCTGATCAGCGAAAACTTTCCACAGAAAAAACATTAAAAAAGCAGGGGTTAATTAAACAAACCCCGTCAACCGTTACAAAACAAGTAGAAAACAAAAGTACCAAAGTTAGAAAAAGTGAACTAGAAAAGAGTTCCACTGCGAAGGCTACAGTAAAAAGTACTGATAAAACAGCATCAACAAAATCCTCACAAAGCAAAACTAGAGAAACTCAAAAATTTGCCGCTTTAAACGAACAACGAGAAAAATTTGCAACAGATGAAGTAATTATTAAGTTTAAAACAAAGGCTTCTGCACAAAAACTTCGAGACAAACACTCTTTAAAAACAACGAAAAAATTATCATCTATTGGGGCTGAAGTAGTAAAAGTCCCGAAAGATAAAAAGGTTGAAAGTTTAGTAAAAGACCTTAAAAATGATCCATCGGTAGTTTTCGTACAACCAAACTACAAATACTATACTTCTAGCATTCCCAACGATCCAATGTTTGGAAATTTATGGGGATTACATAACACAGGGGAATATGGAACAGACGATATTGACATTGATTATCCTGAAGCTCTTGATACCTTCAATGCAAATACAAATAAAGAAAATGTCGTTGTAGCAGTTATTGATACAGGGATCGACATTAATCACCCAGACTTAAAAAACAAAATTTGGACAAATTCCAACGAAATTGCTAATAATGGAATCGATGATGACTATAACGGCTATATCGATGACATAAACGGCTGGGATTTCTACCATTATGATAATTCAGTCTTTGATCCACAAGATTTTGACGATCACGGAACACACGTGGCTGGAACTATTGCTGGGGAGATAAATAATAACATTGGAATTTCAGGCATTGCTCCAAATGTAAAAATTATGCCTCTTAAATTTATTGGTCCAGATGGAAGTGGTTATACATCTGATGCAATTGAAGCAATACAATATGCCACTACAATGGGAGTAAAAATTTCGAATAGCAGTTGGGGTAGCAGTGAATATGATTATGCACTAGAGAATGCAATCAACAATTCTAATATGTTATTTGTTGCTGCAGCAGGAAATGAAGGAATGAACAACGATTACAATCCTACTTTCCCTGCAAGCTTTAATAGTCCGAATATCATTTCCGTCGCAGCTCATGATAGTAATGGATATTTAGCTAATTTCTCTAATTATGGCCAATATTCAGTTGATATTGCGGCTCCTGGTACTAGTATCTTAAGTACTGTTCCAAAAAGAGTTGAATTCGGTGCTGCCGCTGAAATATATAATCCAATTATGAATTATAAAGCAATATTTAATGGTTTTGGCTTTGAAAATATTATTGACGGAGACAGACAAGGTGCATTTAATAAAGCGATGCAGTACTTTGGAGCCACTCCTAGTTCAAAAATACTATTAGTCCAAGACGATGAGTCAAACAGTGGTTATTATTACAATCCTAATTATCTTGCTGAATACCAAAGTTTATTAAACAATGCTGGATTATCATATACTACATGGACAGTTTCTACTGATTTTAGCGGTCCAGACGCTGGCACCCTACAAAATTACGATATTGTCATTTGGTTTTCCGGTGATGCATTAGGAAGTGAATATACATCAACACTTACTGATAGTGATTTAAATTCATTACAAAGTTATTTAAACAGTGGGCAAAAGGGGCTTTTATTAAGCGGGCAAGATCTTTTATTTAGAAATGAATTCAGCACATTTGCACAAGATACACTAGGTCTTTCCTTTATTGGTGAAGGAGATTCAGGAATAACGGCTAAAGGCGTATCTTCTACCATTTACGATGGATCACAATACCAACTTGATTTTGTTCCATATGCAGATTTTGTTAAAAGTAATAATGAGAGCTTAACAAAGGTAGATCTCGTTTATCCTGGAGATCAAAGCTATGATAATGCATACGCATATTATGATGGTACTTCAATGGCAGCACCACATGTAACGGGTGTTGCAGCATTGCTCATGGGTGCACAGTCTTCTTATACTGCCAATCAAATTAAAGATGTTCTAATGTTTACAGGTGATGAGTTACCTTCTTTAAATTATTGGGTATCCAATGGGAAAAAAGTAAATGCAAATAATGCATTGAATTTTGATCCTGCAGATCTTGATAACGATATTCCAGGAGTGGCACTAGAACAGGATGTGACTGAGGGAACACTCGATTCACAAGAAGATACGGATGATGTATATTCTGTGTTTCTTGAAGGAGGAGAATCGGTTGAACTCGCCTTAACAGGTGATACTGGAACTGACTTTGATTTGTACCTTTATGATCAAGGGGCAGAAACTGTAACTGAATCAGTGTATATGCTGGAGCATTCAGAAAATGTAGGTACTTCTACAGAAAAAATCCTATTTACAGCTGATTATTCAGGTGAGTACTATATCGACGTTTATGCGTATGCCGGAGCAGGTTCTTATACGTTAACGTCAGCAATTGGTAATGGCCCTGGTGAATACCAAGACGATTCTACAGCAATTAGATACTATGGTAATTGGAATACGAAAACAGGTTCATCCTATTCAGGAAATTCGATCCACCAAATTAACACGAATGGACAATTTGATTTCACCTTTGTTGGAAATGAACTTGAATGGGTCGGCTCTAAAGATAATACTCAAGGAATAGCCCAGATTTATATTGACGGAAAAGATATGGGAACCGTATCACTATATGCGGACACAGTTCAAAACCAGCAAACCATATTTAAGAAAACACTCTCATATGGTAAACATAATATGTCGATTGTTTGGACAGGAAAACGTGATCCAAAAGCACGTAAGAGTGGAACTTCAATTAATGTCGATAAATTAATCGTTAAGGAAAATTTAACTCCACCTGAAGCACCAACTAATGTTCAGGTTTATTACGATGATTATATCAACGCTCCAACTCTTTATTGGGACTTCAATGAAATGGCCAACTCGTATAATATTTATAGAAAAGAAAGCGGCCAAACAAGTTACACATTACTAGGTGGCACACCGGATACGTATTACATTGATAACACAGCTGAGGTTGGAAAAACATATGAATATACTGTTACGGCTGTTGGTTACAAGAACTTAGAGTCAGTGAAATCCAATTCAGTAAAATATATATTTGATGACAAGATTCCAGGTGTGATGATGCAATCAAATAGTGTAACCGGATCACTTGATGAAATGAATGATTACAAAGATATATGGGCAGTTAATCTCGAAGCAGGGAAAACCTACAATTTCAGTTTTAACGGTCCTGCCGGGACAGATTTTGACTATAGTATCTATGATACAAACGCAACAGATGTTTACTATGACACCCCGCTTAGAGAATTATTTAGTACTATTTCAGAAGAATATGTTTCCCTTCCTGTTGAAAAAACTGGGACATATTATATAGCTGTTAATTCATATACAGGATCCGGAGAGTATAGTATAAACATAAACAACAAGCCAACGGTTATTGATGATGATATACCATTTGCTGCCCCATTAGGATCAACTGACATAAACGATTTCTTAGATCCATATGACCGTGATGATGTTTATTCAGTGGAGTTAGGCAAGGGAGACACTATAACACTAAACCTATCATCGACGGCTACAAATGGGAGTGATCTAGATCTTTACCTTTATGGACCAAATGCAACTACAGTTAATTACGAGTCAATGAACTATGTTCCAGAGGTTGCATTTAGTAACAACTTTGATACTTCAACAGAAACTATAACTTATACTGCTGAACAAGCAGGAAAATACTATATTGATGTTAATTTGAGTTATGGTTCAGGACCTTATAAGCTTAGTGTAAATATTAAAAAAGCTTCATCAGGTGGGACGATAATAACTAAAGTTGACGATTCAGATACTAACATTATTTATGGTGGAACATGGTCAAAAACAACAGGTTCTCAATATTTTAATGGAACCTTAAAGTATACTAATGTTATTGGTAACTCATTTGAATATTCATTCACAGGAACAGGAATTCGGTGGATTGCAACTAAAAAAGCGATGTACGGCATTGCTGATGTTTATATTGATAATCAATTAATTACTCAGGTTGATTTATACTCCAGGTACCGCTTTTAATCAGCAAACTGTCTTTGAAAAACTTAATCTGACAAACGGACAACATAAAATTAAAATTGTTGTTAAGGGAGTGAGGAATGCTTCGTCTACAGGCAACACTATTTCTTTTGATGCTCTAGAAGTAATTAGTAACCCACAGCCAACTGTAACTAAGATTGATAATAGCAACACTGGGATTTTTTACAATGGCACATGGTCCAACACAACGGGTTCTCAATATTTTAACAGTACTTTAAAATACACTAATGTTACTGGAAACTATTTTGAGTATACATTTACAGGCACAGGAATCAGTTGGATTACTACGAAGAAAGCTATGTACGGTATTGCAGATGTATATATTGATAGTCAACTAATAAATCAGGTAGATTTATACTCTGCTACTGCGGTAAATCAGCAAACTGTCTTTGAAAAGCTTAACCTTACAAATGGGCAACATAAGATTAAAGTTGTTGTAAAGGGAACTAAGAACACTTCCTCTACAGGAACAACTATTTCATTTGATGCTTTAGAAGTAATTAACTAATATGTTATGGCTGAATAAAAGGTTGTAAAAACACCTTTTATATCAGCCATCTTTTTTAAAAGTAGGCGTCAAATAGGCCCCACCTATTATTTTAGATGGGGCCTATTTGACGCTTACTTTTTGGTGGGAGTTTCCAGTACTTGCGGAAAGTAAGCCCGAAATATAAAAATAGCGCACCTTCACGGTACGCATCACAAATAGCCAAATATCATTGATTTTTTATAAGATATATGGCTATTTTATTGTCCACATTCAGCCTGTATCATATTTGACCAAGGCAGATATTGGTTTAATATTTCTGGGTTTCTGTGAATATCAAGATTCGGAAGATCCGTCAATAACTTCACGAGGTATTGATAAAATCTATGCCGTTCGCCTTGGCTGTTTCTGCGATACTTAAACATATAGCGTTGGCTTTTGCACCTGCCTCACTTACAGAGTGGAGCCAGTTTTTTCGGCCAATCACAATTGGACGGATGGCATTTTCCGCTGGATTATTATCAATTTCTATACGCCCATCATTTAAGAAAGCTTTGAGTCCATTTGCCCTGTTTAATGTGTATTCAACTGCTTTTGCGAGGGTGTTTTTTCCATATAATGGTGAATCTTCAACCCAATGAAGGAATTTTTCAACAATGGACTTCGAGTACTTTTTGCGTTTTTTTCTTCGCTTGCTGGGAGATAAATGTTTAAATGTCCTTTCCAAACGATAAAACTCTTCACAATAGCTTAAGCCGATCCGCCCATTTTTACTATCGGCTTTAAGCCAATAACGGCGGACATGGGCCCAACAATTCGCAAAAGAAAACCCTTCGATTTTGTCGTATGCAGAATAACCATCACAGATTATTGTTCCGGAAAATTCTTGAATGAAGCTTTCAAGGACAAGACGTGCACGTGATAACGAACTTTGAAACAGGGTAATCGTTGGACCTTGACTTGGCACACTACGATAGACCCAATTATAAGCGTTGGCTTGACCAGATTTCCCGTCAGATCGGTTAATAATTTGCCCGTAAGTTTCGTCGACATGTAATAGCGATTTATCCATCATCAATTGCTTCATACGTTCGTAAATAGGCAATAGCCAATCATTTGATGCACGTATAACCCAGTTCGAAAGGTTCTTATCATTAGTATTAAGGCCATAACGATCCCATTCCTTTACCTGACGGTAAAGTAGTAGGTACTGTGCAAAGTTGTCATAGATGACTTTGGCAAGTACACTTGGGCTGGCGATGCTACGTTGAATAGCTGGGTGCGGGGCTTTTCCACGTTTTATTTGCGCCGGCTGCGATACATCACCTTTACAGATTTTACATTCATATGCATGTTCAAAATGCTGCACCTTCATCATTTTTGCAGGAATAAATTTGGCCTCTTCACGCACAAGGGTACCGCCGATTTCAATCATTTGATGTTGGCAACAGTCACAGATTATATTCTCAGGGTGATGATGAATCGTCTCTACTTCGACATCATCACACAATGAGACATTTCGTTTTTTCTTTTGAATTTTTCGAACAACAGTATAAGAAATTATCTGTTGGCTTTGTTCTACTGTGTGCTCAGTTTCGTTAAAAGACGGGTCATCTTCAAACAATGAACCTTGCCCATCGGGCACATTGTATTTGGATTTTTGGTTTTAGATTTATATATGAGCTTTGTTAATTGGCGAAGTTGTTCTGACAATGCTTCGTTCTGCTTCAATGCTTTATCTAATTTCTTCGATAACTCTTGGTTTTGCTTATTCGAATGAGCCAGTTGTTCTTCAAGCAATCGAATTAATATTTCGTATTGATTTTCATTAGTAGAAGCGTTTGCCACATCATTCACCACATTCCGTTCGAATTCACTCCTATTATTATATCTAGTTCGGATGGTTGAATAAAGGTAAAATTCACAAAATTTAGAACTCACCTTTTGATGATGGTTGAATCGCCTTAGGTTGCTGAATCGACTTTCAAGGAGCCATCGAAGCTCCTGTTGTGAAAGGTTACGAACTTCATTTTCATCTTTAGGCCATTGAAGTTTTCAATTATCCAGGCGCTTATAAAGCATGGCGAAGCCATCGCCATCGAAATACAAACATTTAAATCTATCTTTACTCCAGCCAGAATCAGGACTATTGAATCGCCTTACAGATCAAGTTCAAAAGAATCTTGTATTAATGTGGCTAGTCCATCAATGCCTTTTCGCATATCAGTTTTTCCGCAAATAATATAGATATTTTTCACACTTGTGTAATCGTGCTTCATAGATGCTTCAACTCCCTCATTACAGTTTGGATAACGTGCTCATTCACGCCATTGAAGAAGGAGATTTCAGCGTTTGCCATTTTAATCGTGCAAATGCTTGCGGTAGGATTGATGGGGAAGTAGGTGAAAAAGAATTTTTGCTAACTGGATCGAGAGTAACGGGGACAATGGTTAATTTTTGTTGTGGCATAAGAAAGCACCTCCTTAAATTGATACAAGTATCGTACCAGGAGATGCTACTTGTCTATATGCGTAGTTTGAATTCGGGCTTACAATGACTGGCTTTCCCTGGTAAAAACAAAGGGGATCATCTCATGTTAAAAAGATAAAAAATATCATCATTAAACTTAGAAATAAGATGAAATTGGATCCTAATATTTCATACCATACATTGAGACACTGCTTTACCACACATGCCCTTGAAGATAAAGTAAAGTTGCCATTAATCCAACATATGCTTGGTCATAAGGATCTTTAAACAACATCGATTTACCTACACATGACTTCCAAAAGCATGAGTAAAATTAAGGATATTTTTGGTACCGCCTACCCGAAGTATAAGCAAATCTACAGGGCATCAGGAGACCAAGCAAAAGCAGCGATAAGTATCATCAACTGTAAAACCAGGGGCCGCGACTTCATTCTTCTAGGGCAATCAAAAATTTTGCGGACAGGCTGTTTACATAAATAAAAATTAAGGCTCCACAAGCGTTCACATCCTCCAAGTGGAGCCTTTTTGAGCGCAAAACTTCCGATTGTCTACTTTTAGAACCGTCCCCTTAATATCCACAAGGATATCCCTATCTTGTAAAATTATTTAGCTATTGATTTTGCTACTATTCTTATAATAAATAAATATCATTAAAATTAGTTTAATTATTGAAGCTATTAGAGTTGCGTAACAAAAGCCTATAATACCATATGAATTTATAAATGATAATGCTAACATGACCATTATAGTGATATTTATTACATTAAGCCATATTTGCCAGGATATATTACAAAATCTCATTATTACAGGATTAATAACAGTACATATCATATTTATAATAGCTGTTAAAGTTGTAATTAAAATTAGTTCCATAGCTTCTGTAGCAAAAGAGGGATACAATATATTCAATATAGGTTCACTTATTATAATAATAAAAGCATATGTTAGTATTCCTAATCCAGTGGAAGTTATAACCAATAATTTAAAGTAACCAATTTTAAACTTTTCCATTTTTGTTAGATACGTCAAAACTACATTATTCATCGGGACAATACCCATTGAAAGGGTTTTACCAAATAGTGTTGAGACATAATATACCGTAACTGCTTTAGCCCCCAAAATAGGAAAAAGGATTAATCTATCTACTTGGGTGTTGAGTGTTCCTAAAAAGGAAGCTACTAATGTAATAATCCCATGACTGGTAGTACTTTTAAAAAATTTGGTAATTTTAATAGGCTCTTGGATTAAATTAGTCTTAGAAAGAATATATGTTAAACTAATTAACTCGCCCAACAAGTAAATTACTTGCCATAGTCCTGTATGAAGGAATAGTAACATTCCTAATAGGTACCCAACTATTAAATAAATATTACTATACAGTATAGCCTTGTAGTTTATGTCTATTCTAAATGCTACTAATAGGTACCTCCTAACTAATTGTAATATTGAGATTAATAAAACTGATGATAAGTTAAGTATATCTAGATAACCCTCATATAGATAAGTTCCTATGGATACAAAAACAATATTTAATATTGTAAATATTATTAGCAAGACATTAAAATCACCTGCTGTATTTGACTCTACGTAAGTTTTATTTAATAGTAACCGAGAATTACTTAATGATACACTAAACGATTGTACAGAAAGTGTAATTAGGCTAATTAAAGTTAATGCTAGTCCATAACTATACTCATCGTACTCTCTTGCAACAATTGGCAATAATAAGAATTGAACTATAAGGATTGGTAACATTGTTGCAATTAAATTAATTACCAGATCCAAAAGGATTCTCCTTATTTTATTTAATTTAAACTTTTTCACTCTATTAGTTCACTTCCATATTATAAGTTATCCACTTATTCAAAATGTTTACTAAGCTTACCAATATTGCTGTAACAGTATTGGCCTTTTCTTGCAAAATCAATCGCTTTTTCCAATCCTTCTTTGGCATCCATCACAACAAAATCTATATTAGAATGGCGGACATGACTTTTAGTCACTATACTTCTAAATATCTTTTTAAAAACCCTTTTATTATTTTTGTGACCAGGCTTACGTATTATCATTTCTCGCCCGAAAATATTCCCATCCTTTACCAATATAGATTTATATTTATGGGATAAGAGTTTATTTAAAACTGGTAATTTCTCTTTTAAAATATAACCCGCACAATGAAACAATGATATCTGTGTGGGTTCTTTACCAAGACCAATAAATAATACCTTACTATGCTTTAAGTTTGTAAATAAATAATAAGGGGAATTAGTATCAAAACCATATTCACTATTTACATGTTTATAAGTTAATTCATAAGCATATTTCCCTCTCGCACAAACTGAAAAATGTGTACAAGCGCTCCTATAAGTATTGGGCTGCAAACGAAAAACCTCTGATAATACCCCAGCACTTGATGGAGTATTTTCCACATCAAAGTATGTTCTTTTAGGACCATAAGCCGGCATTAATAGTGTACCTTCTTCACCTAGTATCTTGGTTAAACAATCAATAATATCTTCTGGTTTTCCATCAAAGTTATACATATCTCTCCAAGAGGCATGAACCATTAGATTATCGCCTTCATTTATCCCTAGATTAATTAAAGTCGAGTATATATCGTTTACTGTAATTTTCTTTTTAAAAAACGTTTTATTGATTTTTACCCTCTTCCTTCTTATTGCAGCTTCGATTGATTCATTATCTTTAACCTTCAATAACCTTCTTAAAAGTATGTTCACTTTTTTCTGTAGCATCCATTTTCCTACCCTTTCCATAGAACGTAAATAAAACATATTCTTAAACTAACTAAGAATATGTTTTTAAACCTATCTTTAAATCTGTTTTACGAGGTAAAAGATACAACATTATACAAAGTGCAATAAAACCATGAGTCAAAAGAACAGTGAAATAAAACGAACTTATAAATATTATAGAAATTGTAATACCAGAAACAATTAAAATTTTCAGGTTCAACCCTTCTGTGCATCCATCAAATATTTTTAGGGTAACCACAATTATCAAGGGCATTAATACTAATCCTATAAAGCCGAAATTAGCAAATGCATCACTAAATAGCCCGTTATTAGCTCCCATATCTGGCTTGTTAAAATAAACGGCACCAATAAGATTATCAATTGGGGTATAAGGGGTTTCAAATCCAAAGTGTCTTAAAAAACTCTGTCTAAAATAATCAGGAGTGTTTCTACTGAAAAAATCATAATAATAATAGTGAAGTAAATTGGGTACAAACATTACCCGTCTTATAAAAAACGCTACTATAAAATAGGTTTTATATATATATAATTCTAGAATCCCTAATAAACAAATTATAGACAAAAACCAAGGTAATTTATATTTTAATTTATTATTATAAAACCAATATAATAATACTGCTAAAAAAGTAGTAAAAAGAACAGTTTTAGATCCATTGATAGAGAAACTTAATAGTTGAACAAAAAATATAATTACAGTTGTGGTATAATTTTTTTTTGACAGAAAGTAAACAAGTAAAACAGGATTGATTGCTTTTGAAGCTGAATAAATATAGCCAATAATAATTGGTAAGTTAAACGATGACGCTTCACTTCTCAGATCATACACGTTAAAAAGGTCTAATGTTAACCTAAATCCTGTATAACGGAACGAAATATACAATACAGTTATAAGAAATAAAAATAAAATAATGTTTATAATTAAGTATGTTAATTTATCACTTTTGACACTTTTAAACTTTAGATTAGGAAATAAAACATAACATATAAAAATAGACAACCAATATATAATATTACTAATTATGAAACCAATAGTATAGGAATGAAAGGCCACCATGGTGGTGAATGGAATATAAGAAAGTAACGTTAGTGTAATTAAAATAATACTCGAAATGAAGGTAGCTTTATATAAACTAATAACAAACGGAATAATTATAAAAAGAATTAACCAAGATGTAATGTATTTGCCCAAGTTAAAGTTGGTATAAAATCCTGAATATCCGAAAATTGGAGTAACACCTTTGAAATAGACAAAATCAAGTAGTATTCTATATATTATGATTCCTAAAATACAAGAAAATTCTAATTTACTATATCTTTTATCAAAAACTGAAAACATAAAACACACTCCCTCTAAAACACAACGCTTCTGGAGGTGATGTCATAAATAGAGAGTTGATTAGAGTCTCTAAATAAAGCTGATCACTTCCATATTATCACTTCAGGTATAGCCTTTTTTCCTATAATTTTGTGTAATCGTTCAACTAACTTAATTAAAGTTATTGCTTGATCATAAGTTCCTTCCCCTTTATTTAATAACCAATTTGCTGTCATGTTTGAAAATGCCATTCCATTTTTATAACCAGGATGAAATAGTTTAAATAAGTGCATTATAATAGTATTTCGTTCTCTAAATACAGAACCAAAATTATAACCACTTTTATCTTGTTCTTCTTTAACCAATTTCATCCTTTGTTTTTTTAATTCAGTAGAGTTATTAATATCAACTTTTTTAAATGTAAAGGTTGCACCTAATATTATTGATTTATTACCTTTAAAATTTGAATATCTATATTTAAAGTCACATTCTTCCTTACTCAGAACCTTTTTATTTCCTTGATCATAAATAAAAACCTCTTCTATATAATCACTAATGCTAAGGCCAGATTTTTGTCCTCTCCCAGCATTCATAGCAATTGATCCTCCTACTAATGCTGGTAAAGAATATAGATATTCGATTCCTCCATATCCTTCTTTATTAATTGTGTCTATTAATTGTTGTAATTTAGCTGATGCACCAACGTAAAATTTCCCATTCCCTAAATGTTTAATTGTGGTATCCATTTTTTTCATACTTATTACATGTTCATATGTTTTTTGATCATTCATAAGAATATTGGATCCACCACTAAGGATATAATATTTATTATTTGAGATATTATTTAATAATTCAACTAACTCATCTGAACTTTCAGGGAAATAAAGGTTTTTAGCATATCCTCCAATTTTCACCGAAGTATACTTTTTTAAATGTTCATTCTTTAATATTTGCATTTTCAGTTTCCTCTCATTTATCATCCTCATAGAAAACAATCATGAGTTTACACTCCCAACCCAATGATGGAAAGGGGACTCTTTGCATGACTAAAACCGACATAATAATGGCGGTGTGAGTGTAGCTTCACTACACTTTTTAGCATCAGTAATATGGATGATTATCCCACTTGACTTGAAAGTCACAATATGACCGCGGAGTTCTGCCCCATTTCCACAGAAAAAACGCTTCATATGACAATCATATCATTAACCCCATATTGCATTTCTCAAGAAATTTAAAGACTTATTTCGATATTCTTCCAGCTTAGAATCAACCTCTTTAAAATCAATAGGTTTATTAATCTCATCTATAGTCATTCCCTCGCTTAAAATGCGAGATTCTAGGCCTGTAATTCTTAATATATTTAAAACTCGTTCATCTTTTCCCTGATCCCCAGTTAAAATTGCAATAAAAGGTTTGTTTAATATGATTGAAATCGCTATGCAATGAAAAGATGCCGTTACTACTAACTCTGCATTAGAGATTGTTTCGATAAACTCTACTGGAGAGATAGTATAAGCAACTTTTACCTTAGGATCTAGAAAATCACTAACTTTTAAATGTTGAGTCAGTTTATGGAGCTCGACTCCGTCTAAAGGATAACCTGTTTGTGAAATAAAATCATCAAATTGGGACATTTTATTGGTATAACAAAATAAGTACTTTTTATCACCTTTTTGCTTTTTACATAATGATTTCCATTGATACTTATCTAATAAAAACACAGGATCTAGAACAAGTTCTGCGCTTTTTCCGGTTATTTCTTTAATTAATTTAACACCATAGCTCTCTCTAGTTGAAAGATACTTTATACATTTTAGGTTTTTCTTGTAATCACCAATAAGATTTTCAGGTATTTCCGCTAGGCCAAAGCTTGAGGAATAAGCAATTTTTTTATTATTATCTTTTACAAAATTTAAGAAGTATGCAAAATCATTTCCATTATTTTTATAATTCCAAACCTGGTCACTACCTACTATAAATTTGTCATATTCCGTATTGAGATCCTCTGCTTCACTACTAGATTTATATAGCCTTTGGGTGCATGATAAGTTTTCTTTATAAAAACTTTGGAACTTAGCTCGCCTTTGTGCCATAAAGGGACTTCCCACACTATATTTTAAAACTGATTTTAAGTTTCCTTTTTTTACGCCCTCTTTTATAAAATAACTCATACTATAAGCATTCTTTCTAAACTCATTTACATAATTTATTATTTCACAGTCAACACCTATTTGCTTTAGAGCTTGCTGGGATGCATAAACCTGTAATGCAGCTCCATAGTTTAAAGCGTTATGGAATGTAATTAGTCCTACCTTCAAATTGCTCCCTCTCTCTTAACTGAATCCAAATAGAATTGATTCAGAGTTTCTGAAATATTACTCCAATTAAACTTCTCACATTGCTCAATACATCTCATTGAAATATCTACATAGTTTTCAAGAATTTTCAGTATACGTTCAGAAATGTATTCAGGATTATCACTAGGTACTGCATACCCAATAAAACCATCATTAAATATACCATCAAAACCTTGTCCTTGTGTGTAAATAACCGGAAGTCCCTGAGTCATTGCCTCAGCGTATACTCTACCAAATGACTCAGCAATAGATGGCATAACAAATATGTCATTTTCTCTATATATTTTAATTAACTCCTCTTTAGTTAAATACGGGATGTACCTAACAAAACTTACTTGCTTGATTTCCTTAAAGACACTCTCCTCCACTACTTGTCCAACTACTGTATATATTACATCGTAACCCTTTGATATTAATATATTTATAGCATTGATTGTCGTAATAATATTTTTATTTTTATCAATTTTACCTACACACAAAATATTAATTTTTTTTCCTTCACTTCGCTTTTTAGGATTTGCCTTGTTTTCTAACCAGAATTCTTCTAAGCCATTACCAACTACTATACTCTTATTATTGACATCGTCCTTCAAATCACTTTTTATATAATCATTAATAAATTGATTTTTATAAGAAGTCGAAAGAAAATGAACACCTGAAGCATTACTCACAATTTTATTTGCAATCCGGATGAAAATTGGTATCTTTAAAAATACGTTTAGGTCGGTATTTCTAACAGATACAACATAAGGAATCCCAAAATACTTTTTAATAAGATACGTTACATATCCTCCATTAAATAAAGTATGAGAATGAATAATATCAAATAGAGTTATTGTATAACTTGAGACTAGGGCTTTATATATTTTTTTTTGTTTATGACGATAAACAAACCTATCCCATTTATTAAAGCATTCCTTATGAATTACTAAATCATCCATTATGTCTTTATATTTATCATCAATTTTTGTTTTCTTAGCGACAGCATTAAAAACATTTACTTGATTCCCTAACTTTATTAAATAATTCATTGAATTGCGAAAAATCATTGCTCTATGATAATAAGTACATATATATAAGATTTTCATTTTATAATCTCCAATAACTATAACCGGACTTCTCAATTTCATCCTTATCTAATATACTCTTTACATCAACAATGAGTTTTTCCTCATTTGGCAGACTGCCAAATAATGTATCTATCTGATTCATTGTTATGCCCTTAAACATATCATGAGCAACAGCAAATACAACACAATCTGCGTTATTAACCATATCAAAGGGAACTAGCTCTACTCCATATTCACTTTTAGCATCTGAAGGATTTGCATAAGGGTCAACCACAATTGGATCGATCTCATATTCTCTAAGTCGTTTAATAATGTCTTCCACTTTAGAATTACGTGTATCAGGACAATTTTCCTTAAATGTAATACCTAATATAACAACCTTTGCCTGTTTAACCACTTTGTTAGCAAGAACCAATTTTTTTATTATCGCGTCACCTACAAAAGAACCCATTCCGTCATTAATTTTTCTACCTGACAAAATAATTTGTGAGTGATATCCTAGCTTCTCCGCCTCATATAGAAAATAATACGGATCAACACCAATACAGTGACCTCCAACTAATCCAGGGGTAAATCTTAACGCATTCCATTTTGTGTTCATAGCATCCACAACTTCCTGCGTATCGATACCCATACGATCAAATACCATGGCAAGCTCGTTCATAAATGCGATGTTGATATCACGCTGACTGTTTTCAACAACCTTTGCTGCTTCAGCCACTTTAATAGACTTAGCACGATGAACTCCAACCTCAACAACTAGTTCATAAACTTTTGCTATTTCTTCCAATGATTCCTGATCCATTCCCGATACTATTTTTACAATATTCTCTAATCGATGAGCTTTATCTCCAGGATTTATTCGTTCCGGAGAGTACCCTACTTTAAAGTCTACTCCACATTTTAGACCTGACTCTTTTTCAAGAATAGGAATACAAATATCCTCAGTAACACCAGGATAAACTGTAGACTCATACACTACTATTGATCCCTTTGTTAGATTTCTTCCAATTGATTTACTCACACCTTCTATAGGACTTAAATCAGGTGTCTTATCTGCATTTACAGGAGTAGGAACAGCCACAATAAGGAACTTTGCTTCCTGTAACTTAGTTGGATCAGCCGTAAAATCAACTTTAGTTTGTCTGATAATTTCATTACCAACTTCATTTGTAGGATCTATTCCATTCTTATATTGCTCAATTTTGTGAGTATTAAGGTCGAACCCAATAACATTAACCTTTTTAGCAAATGCAACTGCTATTGGCATACCTACATAACCCAAACCAACGACTGCTATTTTTTCCTCTTTATTAACTACTTTTTCGTACATGCTCATTTAATAGCTCCTCTCTTTCATCTACGTTCTCAATAATATTAATAAGTTTCTCAGTTAATCTATTAAAATCAAATTGATAGGCCGTTTGACGAGCATTTTCCCCCATCAACCTATTATTCTTTTCATCACTACAAGCTGAAATAACAACTTTAGCTATTTCTACAGCATTTTGTTCAGGAGTACTAATTCCACAATTAAACTTTTCACAAATACTATATCCAGTTGTATATGTTTGAACAATACACTTTCCCGCTGCTAGATACTCAAAGAACTTATTCTGACTTTGACCATACTTATCAAGTGAAGTACTTGAATTGTGAAGTATATTTATATAGGACTTTTTGAGTATTGATGGTACATACTTCTTTTCAAACCGTCCCTTAAATATTACATTATTAATATGTTCCTCTTCACAGCGTTTTTTTAGTGTTTCACTTTCATCACCAGAGCCATATATTAAGAATCTAATATCTTGCCTACCCTGATCTTGAATTATTTTTGCAGCATCCAAAAGCATTCCAATATTATTAACTTTTCTAATAGAACCAGCATAAACAATATTTTTATTACTTTTATTGTCTAGATCTGAATCAATTATCTTGTATTCTTCACTGTTTTTATCAAATTTGTCTATAACTACTCCATTACTTATATGCTTAACTTTTTCTAAATCAATTTGATTATCCCATTTTTGATCCGTAATATACTCTCTGCCGCCCTCCCATGTCATAATGATTGAGTCAGCTTTTTTGTATATCCATTTCTCGCCTTGATATAATACTTTAGCAAATACACTGTTTCTTTTTAAAGCACCATACGCCACTATACTTTCAGGCCATAGATCCCTCACTTCACAAATGCATGGTATACCTAATTTTTTTGCTACCTTTATTCCTGCAACTAAGGTAAGAGGATGCACACTTGAAGCTAGTATTACATCCAGGTTTACCATATTGTTCTACATACTCTTTTGCTACAGGAAAAAGATTTTTATAAAAGGCAAACATGTTTTTAATCCGTTGTCGTCCGTTCCCTAGATATTCAGGTGTTTCCACAAAAACAAAGGGGATTCCATTCGCCTTATCCAAAGTAAACTTTTTATTACCAGGTGTCAATATTTTCATTTGAATTGTGGACTGTAGACGCACAAAAAATAGTAGGGTTATAACCTTGTTTAATTAAATTTTCTGCCAGCCAATAATGTCTACCTGCTTGATCTATATACATATTTGTAGCATAATGATTCCATATCCAAATATTCTTCTTCATATCTTATACTCTCCTAGCTGGAACGCCCAAATAAGTTCCAGTCTCATTTATATCCTTAACGACAACAGAACCAGCACCTACTTTGCATCCATTAGCGATATTTACATTATTACTTACTACACTACCAATCCCTAACCATGACCCTTGTCCGACTTTAACCGTCCCTGCTAAATGAGCTCCTGGCGATATATGAACAAAATCTTCAATATAATTATCATGATCTATTGTAGATCCAGTATTTATAATGCAACCATTACCTATTTTAGTGCAGCAGTTAATTACTACTCCTGCCATGACCGCTGTCCCAATTCCTATCTCTACTTGTTCTCCAACTACCGCATTAGGATGAATTAAAACAGGAATACTTGCACCAACTGTCTCCAGCTTGCCATAAATCCTTTGTCTCGTAGCATTATTACCTATACCTACAAATATTTCGTACTCATCTATATGTGTAAAAACATCATCTATAGTGCCAATAACCTCTAGACCCATTGATGATTTAATTTTTTTTTTATCATCTAAAAAAGCTATTCTCTGCCATTTATTCATTTTTAATGCAATATCGGCGACTACTTTACCATGTCCACTGGCACCTAATATAAGAAGTTTATTTTTCATAGTTCCATTCTTTCCTTTTTAGTTCCCTTAAAAGGGTCCATCGTAGCAGCAGTTTCTGAGCTTATACCTTCTCTAACAAATACCTTTTTAATAGTTAAAATAATTATCTTCCAATCCTCAATGAAATTTATATTATCTACATATTCCACATCGAGATTAAACTTATCTTCCCAACTAATAGCATTCCTTCCACTTACCTGCGCCAATCCAGATAAACCAGGTCTTACTTCGTGTCGTCGTTTTTGACATTCATTATAAAGTGGCAAATATTGTACTAATAAGGGTCTAGGCCCAACAACAGACATATCCCCCTTTAAAATATTAAAGAGTTCCGGCAGTTCATCTAATGATGTTGATCGAAGAAATCTTCCAAACTGCGTCAACCTAACACTATCAGGTAACAACTCTCCATTCTCATTTCTCTCGTCCGTCATCGTCCGAAACTTATACATCATAAAAATCTCTTCATTCATCCCAGGACGTTGTTGCTTAAAAAGAACCGGACTCCCCAATTTAGTTCTTACAAGTAACGCAACTAGTAAAAAAACAGGACTAAGAACAATAATGGCAATTAAAGATAATATGAAATCCAAAGGTCTTTTAAAAAACTTCCTATAAATACCATTGTTAGTAATTCCCATTACCTTTTCCACAAGCCTTTTAAAATCGCCACTACTCTTCCCAAATCCCCATCCGTCATCTTTGTATCAGAAGGTAAACAAACCCCATTCTCAAATAGTTGCTCTGAAACATCTGTCCCAAAATAATCA
Organism: Bacillus sp. T3; assembly: GCF_033449965.1. NCBI lineage: Bacteria > Bacillati > Bacillota > Bacilli > Caryophanales > Bacillaceae > Bacillus > Bacillus sp. T3. Next base: position 459,607 of record NZ_CP137761.1, on the reverse strand, counting down.
TACTTCTCAAAATATGGCTGCATATGCATCGGCTTCCAAATTGGCCTAGACTCAATATTCTCTTTTTCAAGTGCTTCCATAATATCGATCGGTCTAACTTTTCCAGACAATGTAATAGCACTCAACCAATAGTTCGGTTCATTCCAATCATTATCCGGCATGAATTCAACACCCTCAAGCTCACCTAATTCTCTCTTATAAAACTCAAATATATATTTCTTTTTCTCTACTCTCTGTTCTAATACCTTAAGCTGTCCTCTGCCAATCCCTGCAACAACATTACTCATCCGGTAATTAAAACCCAATTCACTGTGTTGATAGTGTCTAGCTTGATCTCTAGATTGAGTAGCCCAGAATCTCGCTTTAGCAATACCTTCTTCATTATCGGAAACCAGCATCCCTCCACCAGAAGTTGTGATGATCTTGTTTCCATTAAATGAAAAGATTCCGTAATCACCAAATGTCCCTGTATGCTTTCCTTTATAGTAAGCACCTAAACTTTCCGCAGCATCCTCTATTAAAACAACATTATGTTTCTTACACAGGTCAACAATCTTATCCATATCGGCAGACAATCCATAAAGGTGGACTACTATAACTGCCTTTACATTAGGATACTTTTCAAATGCTTCCTCTAATGCATTAGGACACATATTCCAAGTTTCATAATCACTATCAATAAAAACTGGTGTAGCATTTTGATAGATGACAGGGTTAGCCGTTGCTGAAAAAGTAAGTGTAGGACAAAATACAATATCCCCTTCTCCAACTCCAGCTGCTTTTAGAGCTAAGTGAATTGCAGCTGTTCCAGAGGATAACGCAGCCGCTGATTTGGAACCCACATATGCAGCTAGTTCTTTTTCAAACCCATTTACATTCTCCCCAAGTGGCGCAATCCAGTTCGTGTCAAAAGCCTCTTTAACATATTGTTGTTCATACCCCTCATCACTCATATGTGGCGAAGAGAGGAAAATTCTATCTCCCATGACTTAGTCTTCCTTCCATTGTTAGTAAATTAGTACTTAATTGTGAAAAATATCTTCCGAAATACTCAACTAACTACTAATCCACTAAATTTAATTAATTACTCTATTAATACAACCCCTTTTCATATGATAATTCACCACATGAAAAGGAGCCTATACTCTAAAATCACTATTTAAATTTTTAAATAGCTTTAAAAACCAAATACCATTCTATTGATTACCTGCCAATGAAACTTTATGGAGAATCTTATTTTCCCGCCGATTAGCCAAATTCACAACAAACTCACTAACCTCATTCGAAGTAAACTCATCAAACTTTTCCAACAAATAATCAATTTCATCCTCCTGCTCCAACACAGCTCTCCCAATAAAAATCTTCGGAAACACTGGCTCAGGATGAATTTCTTTCTCATTCAGAAGTTCTTCGTACATTTTCTCTCCTGGTCGCAATCCCGAAAACTCTATTCCAATCTCATCTATCGAATATCCTGGATAGTGTGATTAAGTTCCGAGCTAAATCAACAATCTTAACTGGTTCACCCATATCCAACACAAAAATCTCCCCACCACGCGCAAGAGATCCAGCTTGAATAACTAGACGGGATGCCTCTGGAATCGTCATAAAATACCTCGTCATATCCTCATGCGTAACCGTCACCGGTCCGCCTTCTTGAATCTGCTTCTTAAACAACGGAATCACACTACCACGACTCCCCAACACATTCCCAAACCGAACCGCAACAAATTTCGTCCCACTTTCACGATCTAACTGCTGAATAACCATCTCAGCAATTCGCTTCGTCGAACCCATCACATTTGTCGGATTAACAGCCTTATCCGTTGAAATCATTACGAATGTACTAACGCCATATGTATCAGCTGCGTCTGCTACATTCTTCGTCCCAAAAACATTATTCTTTACAGCCTCACGCGGATTGTATTCCATTAAAGGTACGTGCTTATGTGCCGCTGCATGATACACAACATATGGACGATGTATGTCCATCACTTCAAACATTCTTTCTCGGTCCTGCACATCACCTATAACTGGTACCAATTCAATTTCATCCTTAAATTGATTACGAAGTTCCATATCAATCCCGTAAATACTATTCTCGCCATGCCCCAAGAGCACTAGCTTTTTTGGACCGAATTTACAAATCTGACGACAAATTTCCGATCCAATCGAGCCGCCAGCACCAGTCACAAGAACCGTCTTGCCACCTACATAATCCGAAATTCCCGCAATATCCAATTCTACCGGCTCACGCCCCAACAAATCCTCCACTTGTACATCACGGAAATGATTGACCGAAACCTTCCCAAGCATAATATCCTCAATCATCGGCATAATTTGTGTCTTTGCCTTAGTCTTTGAACATTCATCATAAATCCGTTTCAATTCTTTTCTGCCTAAGGATGGAATCGCAATTACAATCTTATCGATTTGTAGCGTTTCAACCGTTTTTGCAATATGATCGACATTACCCACAACAGATAATCCTAGTACTTCTAATTTATACTTTTTCGGATCATCATCGATAAATGCTACTGGTTTTAGCTCCGTATCATGATTATTTAACAACTGACGCACAACCATTGTTCCTGCTGAACCAGCCCCAATAATTAATGTCCGTTTCATTTTCTTTTCTGTCTTTATGTAACGATCGCGCACGATTCGCCACGAAAAACGAGAACCACCAATGAGAATGACATGGAGCATCCAGGCAATCAGCAACGCTCGCAAATAGGCATCTCCAAAGGCAATTAATTGCACCACCAACGTCGTTCCAATCGTTAATGTCACGGCTTTAACGATTGACTTAACCTCACCGACACTCGCGTATTCCCAAGCCTTTTTATATAACTTATAAATAAATGCAAAAACATGATGGCTAAGTAATAGTGTAATCGATGTAATCCACAGTGTAGGCATCTTGAAGATTGATAGATTTGGGTGAAGCGTTAAAAAACTTACATAAATAGCTGTAAGAACAATGATTGAATCAAGTAGAACTAGAATCCCCACCCTCGTTCGATAGGCCAACACAAACACTTCCTTTCTATTCCCAGAAATCCACATAAATAGATTGGGAACCCCTTCCTTCTCTACTTCATAACTTTTTCTATCTCAAAAGTTTGAACAAGGTCTTTCAAGTACTCAATCATTTCTCCTTGGAGATCCTCATGTTGCAATGCAAATTCAATCGTTGTCTTCACAAATCCAAACTTCTCTCCAACATCATAACGTGTGCCTTCAAAATCATAAGCAAACACTCGCTGTATTTGATTCAATTGCTGAATCGCATCGGTTAACTGGATCTCCCCACCAGTTCCTGTCTCTTGACGTTCCAAGAACATAAAGATTTCCGGTGTTAACACATAACGGCCCATGATCGCTAAATTAGATGGTGCTGTTCCCAATTTTGGCTTCTCGACAAAATTGTTGACTTGATATCTGCGTCCTTCCTGTAATGAGGGATCGACAATTCCATAACGTTGAGTATCTTCATTTGATACTGATTGAACACCGATAACCGATGAATACGTTTCTTCATATTGATCAATCAACTGGCGCAAGCAAGGCGTATCACTTTGTACAATATCATCACCCAGTAAAACAGCAAACGGCTCATCACCAATAAAATTTCGTGCACACCATACAGCATGTCCAAGTCCCTTTGGCTCTTTTTGGCGAATATAATGGATATCTACTAAGTTGGTGGAGTATTGAACTTTCTCAAGAATATCTAATTTCCCTTTTTCTAGTAGATTTTGCTCAAGCTCAGGTGCAAAATCAAAATGGTCTTCTATCGCTCTTTTTCCTTTTCCTGTGACGATAATAATATCTTCAATTCCCGAAGCAATGGCTTCTTCAACGATATATTGGATCGTTGGTTTATCTACAATCGGAAGCATTTCTTTCGGCATTGCTTTTGTTGCAGGAAGAAATCTTGTCCCTAGTCCTGCAGCGGGAATAATCGCTTTTCTTACCTTCTTCACTATGTAGCCCCCCAAATGAAATATTGATTTATTTATCTTTTAAATTTATTAATATTTTAATTAGACAATAACCTAACCCCCAAAAACAGGAGGATTGTTAAGAATTATATAAACAATATAAGCTGTGTGTTTTTTCACATGATACCAACCAGAAAAAAATAAATATCTAATGATAACCCATGTCTTCAACACGTACTATCATTAGATATTTATCGCTAAAACCGCAAATTTAACATCGATCCTTTTTGTCTTCAGTTTTTTCAATATTTAAAAATGGGCATCGAACCCACCCTCACACCATACTATCGACGACGAACGTCTAAGGATCACTTTTCTTCGTGTCCCACAGCATGGTCGAGTGCTTCCGTGGATAACGGACAGAAAGCCTCGCCGATCAGCAATAATATCTGATAATAATGTCGGTTGATTAGCATGTTGATGTACTTTTAGAAAATCCCAAATAATTTCTTCCTTTTAACTCGAACGGGCATTTCTTTCATAACACGATTGCCCGTCGCCAATAATTCAGCATTCTCACGAAACAAGTATTCCATGTCATTACCGTATTTTAATTGGATAATCTGAAATGCCTCATTAAGTTTGAAGCTTCGATTCACTAGATTATGAGCATCTGAAGCGATGAAGTGTGTCAGGTTTGCCTCAATCAATTGGTGTGAATAATCACGTATCTGTTTACCAAACGCACCGCAAACACTAGCTGCAGTAACCTGTGTTAAGGCACCTTTCTCGACAAATTGATAGAGTAGTTCCGGATTTTTGATCAACTCTTGGTTTCGTTCGGGATGCGCAATGATCGGAACGAAACCCTCTAGTTGGAGATCATATAGTAATTTTTCGGTATACCGTGGAACATGACCAGATGGTAGCTCAATTAGAAAATAATTGGAGGTGGCCAATGTAAGTATTTCTTGCTTCTGATAGTCTTCCAGAAATTCACCGCTAATACGAATCTCTTGACCTGGAGAGAATGGTGAGTGGGATCTCTGCTGCGTCAATTGCATTATTAAGTTCCGCTATCTTTGTAAGAATTTGAGGTTTAGGATTTTCATATTGATTATTTTTATGGTGCGGGGTGGCAATGATCGCTGTCACTCCCTGTTTCACAGCCTCACGAGCCATATTTAAACTTTCAACCAGGTCTTTAGCACCATCATCTATACCAGGCAATATATGACAATGTATATCAATCATTGCTTCCCACCTCCTTAATTTCCAACCAAAAACTACAACTTAATCATGGTAACACCATCTAAACAGTTGGTAAAGAGTTGGATTTTGTCGAACCTTGTCTTTATTTAATTCCGTAATAGTAGTAGTAATTCGACTTTTCCAGTTTTTTGTTATTGAGAACTGCTCCTAACACCTTTCCTTTTGCACCTGCAAGCATTTCCTTGGCTTTTGCAGCTGCATCTATTTCTGTCTTTCCACTCGAAACAACCATGATAATTCCTTCACAAAGATTCGCTAGAATTTGTGCATCTGCAACGGCTAAGACAGGTGGCGAATCGAAAATAACCATATCATATTGTCGTTCAATGGTGGTTATAAAGTCCAACATCGCCTTCGAAGCGAGTAATTCAGCTGGATTTGGCGGAATCGGTCCGCTCGTCAATATTTCAAGATTTTCAACGTCGCTTACACAAATCGCATGTTCAAATGGCACTGTTTTGGTTAACACGTTCGTTAATCCATAAATATTTTGCACCTGAAATGTATAATGAACCGTTGGCTTTCGCATATCCGCATCTACCATGAGCACCCTTTTTCCTTGCTGTGCAAACGTAATTGCTAAATTGGCTGCCGTTGTCGATTTACCATCACCCGGTTCTGCCGAAGTAACCATAATCGATTTAACCTTTTCATCTACCGAGGAGAATTGAATATTCGTTCGAATTGTCCGATATTGCTCCGAAATCGGTGATTTTGGATTTACCTTTGTAATAAGACTACGTCTATTCATTACGCTCGGCTTTGCTTTTGCTTTTCTTTTAAAAACCAACTGTCTCACCCCTTACCTTTGAGTTCCGCTTCACCGTGTGACTATTGGTTTTTATGTCACTTTCTTGTATCTCAGTAATAACACCTAAGACAGGCAAATCTAATATTTTTTCAATATCCTGTTCAGTTTTTACCGTATTATCCAAGTATTCTAATAAAAATGCTATACCTACTCCTGCCATTAACCCGATGACAAGCGCAATCGCAATATTTAGTTTTGGGTTCGGCTTAACAGGTGCTGGATTTTCCGGTACATCTGCTTTTGCTAGAATACTAACGTTATTGACACTCATGATTTTAACGATTTCCGTTTGAAAGACTTCGGCCACTTTATTAGCTATCTTCGCGGCTTTCGCTGCATTTGGATCCTGAACCGTAATATTAAACACCTGTGAATCCTTTTCACTGCCTACCGTGATTTTTTCATTTAATTCGGTTGGCGTCATCTTTAAGTTGAGATCCTTGATTACGAGCTCTAGGATCGCTGGGCTTTTCAAAATAACATTATATGTGTTAATTAATTGGAGATTTGTTTGAAGCTCATTTGAATTATAATAGGTTTGATCTGTTTTCGCTTGATTGACAAGCAGCTGTGTTGATGATTGATAGATTGGAGTTAAGAAAAAATAACTGACAATCCCACTGATTAGAACAGCTGTTATCGTAATGACTGCAATTAATCTTAGTCGTTTACGCAACGTTTGAAATAATTCCTTTAAGCTAATTGTTTCTTCCATCTCATCCTCCGAAGCGCGAATTTTTTACAAAGCAATATGTATTATATCATATTTTTTGTCAAATTTTTGTGGTATTTGTTGTTTCATCGTTTATCAACATAATTAATTTAATAACATTTCACAGGAAATTAAAAGGGAATTTTTTAGGTTGGGGAAATTTCCCTTTTACCTTTTACAAAGAATTTAAACGTTTTTGCTATCTTATAATAATATTGCTGTACTGAAACACCTTTTATGTAGAAATATTCGGATGAATGGGTCTTGTTATAGGGAAAGCAAACGTTTTTTTGTGAAGTGTTCATTCCATAACAACGCTTTAAAAAAATCCTGTAATACTATTTTAAAACCAATCGAAACTTGTCGACAAAAAATATTTGAGAGCGCTCTATATTATAACCATGTTATCTTAATAGAACAATGAACAAAAAAGGTCACCTCACCAAATAGATGAGATGACAAGAGGAGATTAGTAGAGAACGATTTTGTTGCTCGGTCGGTCCCCTGTAACAAATTATTAGCAGTTCCAATCCAGTTTCGATTGAACTCTATTATTAAACCACATTTACTAGTTAATTGGAATTATTTTCTATTTTTTGCAAATAATTAACCAAATTCATTTAGTACGGTTTTATGTATAAGAAAAGATTCAAATTCCCTCGTAAGAAAATCAGTCTTCTGGACTGATTTTGATTACGTATCGCTTCATTTTTTTGAGATCAAATTTTGCAAATCCAACATTATTTCTTCTAGTAGTTTTCCTACCGTAATGCCTTCTTCTGTCACTCCACGCTCATATGCTCGTTTCATTAATTCTTGAAAAATAACCTGGTTCCACTGTGTTTCTTGTATATTGTGCTCCATACGGTACTTCCTCCCATTTATCATAGTATTCATTTTACAAATTTCTCCATATGATGTAAATCGATTTCCATTTACAAATCATGACAATTTTCTAACAATGTATGAATCTAAATAACTATTTCAAGATACGACAATCTTTGTCATAGAAGCACCTACTCTAGCTGTGTTAAGCTTTTAATTACAGTCGAAAATTATTAGGGTGGTGAAATTTTTGAAGAAAAAAATTGTAACAGCTGCTTCTTTAGCTGTCCTTTCTACAGCATTTGCCAGCAGTGTTTCGGCAGATTCTTACATAGTCCAAAAAGGTGATACTCTCACGCATATTGCACGAAAATATCAAACTAGCATCAGCGAGCTGAAACACCTCAATAATTTAAACTCTGACCTTATCTACATCAATCAAAAGCTCATTGTAAGTGAGGTTAATCCTGTGTCAAGTCCTACAAGTGGGTCTAGTGTTAGTGCCAGTTCGTCGGGTGTTAGCACGAATACTGGCCAAGCTACAAGTGTTCAGGCCGTTAAAACCTACACGATTGTCAGCGGCGATACGCTAAGCAAAATAGCCAATCAGCATGGGATTTCCTTATCTGACCTCAAATCATGGAACAACCTTACAAGCCACTTAATTTATCCTGGTGGCGTTCTGAAGGTTTCGAACCCTGAGGCGAGTGGTACTGTCGCTGGTACCACAACATCATCAGTGAATACGACACCGAGTAGTTCTACTACTAGTACGTCTACCATTACCTATACAGTAAAAAGCGGTGACACGCTAAGCCATATTGCTATTCAATATGGAACAACTGTTAGTACCCTTAAAACGTTAAATAATCTTGGCTCTGATTTAATTTATGTTGGCCAAACATTAAAGGTGACTTCTATAACTGGATCTGGGAGCAGCACTGTGCCTAATTCTGCCACTGAAACAAGTGTTAGTTCTGAAGCTGGGAGCGCTAGTTCTGGTTCAGTGACAACTACACCAGGCCAAGCTGATGTTACTGTGCTAATTAACAAGGCTAAAGCATTAATCGGCACCCCTTATGTATGGGGAGGTGCAACCACTGCTGGTTTTGATTGTAGCGGCTTTATTTACTATTTGTATAATCAGGCAGGCCAGCAGCTTCCACGCACTAGTGCAGAAGGCTATTATAGTCGTTCCTACTATGTATCTAGTCCACAACCAGGTGATTTGCTATTTTTCGAGAATACATATAAAACCGGAATCTCGCACCTTGGTATTTATATCGGAAACAACCAATTTATCCACGCTGACTCAAGCGGTGTGCGGATTACGGATATTAATAATAGCTATTACAAAGCCCATTTTGATGGGTATAAGCGATTATATTAATTTTTAAGCTATTAAATTGCATTTTAATAGCATTAAAAAATGACGCGTGGTGATGACTACGCGTCATTTTTGCGTTTGCTAGACTTCTAGATTTTTATAAAGCTTGATGTCGAAAAAGGCAGCAAAGCCGGCGAGGACGACAAAGATTCCGACTTTTGTAATGATAACAGGCAGCGGCCAGACAATACCTGCCAAGTACTGGACTACTGTTTGTACGATCACCATAATACCGATGATGCTACACGCCTTTAGGATGATGCCAAGGAGGACATCCCCCATCCCATCCTTCAGTTTTAGCAAATAGAGACAAATAAACATGAGCGGACTGATGACTCCCATATCCAACACATAGGTGATTTCCGTCGTATATACCTCAATCAACGATAACGACGTTCCATTCCATAACGATGGAATAATATCCGGCAACCAAGCCACAAGCAAAGATATTCCCGAGAGTATTAAAAAATGGTGACTCCTGTCGAAGGCAGCTCCCACGCTTGTTTCGTTCGAAGCTTTACTAGCCCAATTCTCCTAAACAATAAAATCAAACCAAACAACGCGCTAGAGAACAGCTCAATATAGATCAAATGTAACGAATTGTAGGTCACCCCGAATGACAAACTGGCTGCATAGTAAAGCACAGTTGCCAGTACCGAGATTAGAAACAGCTTAGACTTGACTGTCCTGTTTTTCATCTCTGAGACGATGGCGTAAATGAACATTGGCACAACTAAAATTAGCATCGTGAAATCCGTGCCTATTGCAATCGTCGCCTTATTATAAGAATCGTGCGCATAAATTCCGTTGCCGTAAATCCTCACGCTGTCTCCATATTGATTTGTAATCTCATAGCTTGTATTTGTAGCAAATGAACTCACTCCAGGGATGGCGCTGATCAACAAAAGGATGAGGATACACAGCATCAATACATCGGTTCCCCTTAGCTTTCTTTTCAACTTAGATTCCTCCTTCGTTTCCTGTACCTCAACCACCTGGGTTTTGCTTGACTTCGGCTGTGCTGATGACGGCGTGTTCGGCACCCTCTTCTTACTTTTTAATGTACACGTTTTTGAACTTTCTGACGATTATCTTCTATAGGAAAATAGGTACTATTTCGGGAAATGAGGCGAATCTGTTACAAGGGAATCTGATGTCGGTTGGTGGCGACTGCGCGACTGCGGTTCTGATGTGAGGGGGAAGGTTTGACTCTGGATTTCTGTTTTTAAGTAAGGTTATATATAACTGAAAATGTTGGATTTCACTGTGTTTGAAAATAAACGGAAAAATTCAGGTTGTTGAGAAAATGGTTTTATTCAACTCAACCTGACTGTTCCAGGAAGAACAGATTCGGTCTAGATTTATGAAATTAGTAAAAAGGAGAAATTCCCCATCTTAGATTGCTTGGCAAGGTGCCTAGCAATCTTCTTAAGGTTCTGTGCCACTGCCGTCATGAGTGCTTGTTCCTGGGTTTTCTCTTTCCCTGGAACCGGCAACGGCGAAGCCCATGGAGTGTTTTAGCATCCGCGAAGCTTCGCTCTATAGTTTGGCAACGTAATTGGTATATGTCATTCCCTATCTGACTTTGGCGATTTTGGACTACCCTTTCCTTGTACGTTTCCCATATATGGCGTTGAATAATTCTTTGCTTATTCGCACTTGAGGTACATTGTTTTAGGAATGGGCATTCCTTGCATACATCCGAATCTGACTGGTACTCTTTATACCCCTGACGGTTTGTGGTGCCATAGTTTAAGGTTTTGCCCGCTGGGCAAATATAAACATCGAGTTCAGTGTCGTAAGTGAATTGGGATTTAGAAAATTTGCCATCTGTGTTTGGTGCTTTACGCTCTGCAATAACAGGGAAAAGGTTCATATCCAGTGTCTTTTTACAAATGTATGCCGTGAAGTATCCCGAGTCCAAAGCTAATGCTTCTAAGGTCTTTGTAAAACCAAATCTTTCAATCTGACTTTTCAGTCTTTCCAAATAAACGGTTGCGTCGTTGACGTTACCTGGGGTCACGAATACATCTGTAATAATGTTAAATTTGTGATCAACCGTACAATGATCCAAAAAGAAAAAACCTTCTGGCTTTCCCTTACGGTTCATAAATCCGCATTCAGGATCCGTGGTACTTTTTTTCAGTTTCTTTTCTGTTGTAACCTCCTGGCTGGAGGTAAGGGCTTTTTTCCGTGTGCTTCACGATCCTCGTTCACTGCCTTTTCGAGTTCTACCAAATACTCGTGCGGTTGGTCTGTCACCACCTGCATGGTATAAGCATTCTTGTTAGCATTTGCCTGAATATGGGTGGAGTCGGAAATGAGGAGACGCCCAGCCACCATATGATGATGAATCGCTAAATGTACTACTTCATCAAAAATATCCTGAAAGGCGGTTGTACCTTTAAATCGGTTATTTCGATTCCAACTGATCGTTGAATGATCAGGCACAGAATCTGAAAAACTCAATCCTAAAAACCATCTATACGCAGCATTAGGAATGATTTCTTGCTCTATCTGTCTTTCAGAGCGGATGCCATAAAGATATCCAATTAGCATCATTTTGAACAGAACAACCGGATCAAGCGAAGGCCTTCCTTTGGTTTCACTGTAAAAAGGACGCACCTTTCCTCTGATGAAGGAAAAGTCTACGTGTTCATTAATTAACCGAAGGAGGTGGTTCTCGGGAACCAATAATTCTATATCTACAAGTTCAAGTTGGCTTGTTTTAGATTGATTTGAATTCGTACGATTTAGCAAGATAGTCACGCCTTCCAAGTTTTTTCTATATCTAAATTATACCAAATTAACGCGTTAATTCGGTGAAAAAACGTGACTTTCTCAACAGCCTGAAAAATTCCTCTTATTTTGGAAAATACCCCGATTTCCTTGAAAATAGAGGGAGTTTTTCCCTTTATATGATATAAATCCTTGGATTTCGTCTGATTTAGAGCAGTTAACGGGAAATTATACCCTTATTTCTGATTCTTTAGCAGCTCTATATAGATTAAGTGGAAATTCTCAGGCTGTTGAGAAAGTCACGTTTTTTCACCGAATTAACGCGTTAATTTGGTATAATTTAGATATAGAAAAAACTTGGAAGGCGTGACTATCTTGCTAAATCGTACGAATTCAAATCAATCTAAAACAAGCCAACTTGAACTTGTAGATATAGAATTATTGGTTCCCGAGAACCACCTCCTTCGGTTAATTAATGAACACGTAGACTTTTCCTTCATCAGAGGAAAGGTGCGTCCTTTTTACAGTGAAACCAAAGGAAGGCCTTCGCTTGATCCGGTCGTTCTGTTCAAAATGATGCTAATTGGATATCTTTATGGCATCCGCTCTGAAAGACAGATAGAGCAAGAAATCATTCCTAATGCTGCGTATAGATGGTTTTTAGGATTGAGTTTTTCAGATTCTGTGCCTGATCATTCAACGATCAGTTGGAATCGAAATAACCGATTTAAAGGTACAACCGCCTTTCAGGATATTTTTGATGAAGTAGTACATTTAGCGATTCATCATCATATGGTGGCTGGGCGTCTCCTCATTTCCGACTCCACCCATATTCAGGCAAATGCTAACAAGAATGCTTATACCATGCAGGTGGTGACAGACCAACCGCACGAGTATTTGGTAGAACTCGAAAAGGCAGTGAACGAGGATCGTGAAGCACACGGAAAAAAGCCCTTACCTCCAGCCGGGAGGTTACAACAGAAAAGAAACTGAAAAAAAGTACCACGGATCCTGAATGCGGATTTATGAACCGTAAGGGAAAGCCAGAAGGTTTTTTCTTTTTGGATCATTGTACGGTTGATCACAAATTTAACATTATTACAGATGTATTCGTGACCCCTGGTAACGTCAACGACGCAACCGTTTATTTGGAAAGACTGAAAAGTCAGATTGAAAGATTTGGTTTTACAAAGACCTTAGAAGCATTAGCTTTGGACTCGGGATACTTCACGGCATACATTTGTAAAAAGACACTGGATATGAACCTTTTCCCTGTTATTGCAGAGCGTAAAGCACCAAACACAGATGGCAAATTTTCTAAATCCCAATTCACTTACGACACTGAACTCGATGTTTATATTTGCCCAGCGGGCAAAACCTTAAACTATGGCACCACAAACCGTCAGGGGTATAAAGAGTACCCGTCAGATTCGGATGTATGCAAGGAATGCCCATTCCTAAAACAATGTACCTCAAGTGCGAATAAGCAAAGAATTATTCAACGCCATATATGGGAAACGTACAAGGAAAGGGTAGTCCAAAATCGCCAAAGTCAGATAGGGAATGACATATACCAATTACGTTGCCAAACTATAGAGCGAAGCTTCGCGGATGCTAAAACACTCCATGGGCTTCGCCGTTGCCGGTTCTGGAAAAGAGAAAACCCAGGAACAAGCACTCATGACGGCAGTGGCACAGAACCTTAAGAAGATTGCTAGGCACCTTGCCAAGCAATCTAAGATGGGGAATTTCTCCTTTTTTACTAATTTCATAAATCTAGACCGAATCTGTTCTTCCTGGAACAGTCAGGTTGAGTTGAATAAAACCATTTTCTCAACAACCTGAAATTCTCCCCTTATTTTTGATTCTTAAACTGCTCCTATCTACATTTAAAAGAAATTCTCCGCTTATACATTCTCATACCTACGCGAAAATCATCAATGAATCATACAGAGCCTTAAGTGGCTTTGATACCGGCTCTCCTCTCCTTACATAATTTTTCCTTTTGTTGAGAAAATTAAAAGTAATTTAAACGTTTTTTCAAGGAGGCTTGTTTTTTTATGAAACCGAAGCTGGGGCTTGTTTTGGTGTTGGTGATGGCATTGATTTTTCCAAATCGGGGTGGCGTTGCGGCAGCCTGGACTGGCAAAAATGTGATTATGATGGTGATGGATGGGACGAGCTCGAATGCAGTAACATTGGCGCGCCTGTACAAGGGTGGGCCGCTCGCGCTTGATGGAATCTTAGTTGGTGGTGTGAAAACGGCCTCGTTGGCCTCGGCGATTACCGATTCACCAGCTGCCGGGACGGCGCTTGCGACTGGTCATAAGACTCTTGATGATGTTGTTGGCATGGTGCCAGGGATGGACAATAAAAGCCTTGTTCCTGGCCGTGAACTTAACTGAGGCGGCGAAACAAGCTGGGTTAGCGACTGGAATTGTATCGACATCAGAAATTCAGCATGCGACACCAGCGTCCTATTCGGCACATAGCACTGGGCGCGGCAATTACCATGATATCGCTGAGCAGCAGGTGTACCAGAAGCTTGATGTGGTATTGGGTGGTGGAAAAAGTTCGCTGCTGGCGAAGAATCGTGCCGACCAAGAGGATTTACTATCGGAAATTAAACGGTTTGGCTATAAGTTTGTGGAAACAAAGTCTGGCTTGAATGCGGCGGTGCAACAAGGCAAGGCCGATAAGGTGTGGGGCAGCTTTGCCGAGAATGCATTGAGCAACCACTTTGACCTGGAGTCGTTGACACCTGAGCAGCCGAGTCTTGCTGAGATGACCGAAGCGGCAATTGACGTTTTGGCTCGGAAGAACGATAAGGGATTTTTCTTGTTTGTCGAGGGTAGTAAGGTTGATTGGGCTGCACATAAGAATGATCCTGTTGGAATTGTAAGCGAAGTGCTCGGTTTTGATGAAGCGGTTGGAAAGGCGCTGGAGTTCGCGCGCAAAGATGGCAACACGATGGTGATTGCAGTAGCCGATCACGGAAACAGCGGACTGTCGATTGGGAGCAGTGCGACCGATCATACTTATATGAAGTCGCCAGCAGACTTGTTCGTGAAACCGTTGAAGAAGGCCGGAATGACATTAGAGGGTGCGATGGCGACGATGATGCCGAATCGCTCCAATTTAGATGAGGTGGCGGCCCGCTACGGGTTGAAGGATTTGTCACGCGATGAGTGGCGTGAGTTGAAACGCACGAAGGATGTTGAGGCGGAGCTTGCGCGGCTGTTAAGTATGCGGGCCAAGCTTGGGTTCACGACGCATGGGCATACCGGTGAGGATGTGTTCCTGTATGCGTACGGACCAGGCAAGCCGAGTGGGCTGATTGAGAACACAGAGGTTGCACATGTGATTGCGAGAAGCTTAGGGGTTGGGTTGAATGGTGAAGTCGGTGGAAATGGTGGTAGTGGTGGCGCGGGGGCTGGTAGTGGTGCGCCGAGTGGTGGCGGCGGGACTGCAGCTGGTGGCGCAATAGAGTATGTGGCAGCACAAGAGTATTTTGCCGGAAAAGGATATTCGGTCGAGCTGCAGGGACGACTGACGTCGAATCCGGCTTTTGTGGCGAAGAAAGCGAGTGAGACGCTCGAGTTTCCGGAGAATAAGAATTACTATTTGAAGAATGGTATGCAGGTGGAGTGTGAGGCACCGAATGTGTTTGCGGGCGGGATGTTTTTTGTGGCGCTGAACCCGTGAGTGTGCGATGGAGTGCGGAGCGCCGAATGTGTTTGCAAGCGGAACGATTTTTGTGGCGCTGAACCCGTGAGTGTGCGGTGGAGCGCGGAGCGCCGAATGTGTTTGCAGGCGGAACAATTTTTGTGGCGCTGTACCCGTGAGTGTGCGGGGCGATGTGGTGGGGCGCGCTATCCCCTTTTTGGTGGGGTTATGGCAGGAGGCGTATGGCTTCCTGTCATTTTTGTTGTCGTTCGTGTGGGGCGTGGCTTTTAACTGCCCTATTTTACAAAAAAGATTTTGAGAAATTTGAGACGAATAATCGTGGGCATTGCAGAAAAGGCAACTAGCATTACGGCACTATTGACCAAAACCTGGCTCGAGCTCTGACAAAGTGGTCAATAGAAGGGCTCTATTGACCAAATCCTGGCTCGTCCTCGGGCAATGTGGTCAATAGAAAGGCTCTATTGACAAAATCCTGGTTCGTCCTTGGGCAATGTGGTCAATAGAAAGGCTCTATTAACCAAATCCTGATTCGTCCTCGGGCAATGTGGTCAATAGAAAGGCTCTATTGACCATATCCTGGCTCGTCCTCGGGCATTGTGGTCAATAGAGGGTGCTATTCACAACAACAACAGCAAATTTTACAGTTGGATCCCCCTTTACTCTATAGTCACGTTTATTTCGTTTGAAATAATTTAAAATTTTCTAACTATTTAGGAGGATTTTGGATTGTTTTAGCGAAATAGTAATGGAGATGATGAAGGAAGGGAGAGGCTATTTTGCATATTTTAATTTTGATTGCGGTATTGTCGTTGCTCTTGCTCTTCTTTAGTTTTTTGTTGGTGTATTCGAAGGTTGTCCGAAAGACGATGACGAAGTTTTTCATCTTTTTGGTTAGCTTTTTTTTGATGGCGTATCCGGTGTTATCGACGGTGTATGGAGAGCTTGCTCGTCCTTGGTATAGTAAGAGTACAGAGCTTGGAGTGGCTTTCTTGTTTACTTGGGTGATGACTGCTATTATTTTTGTTTTTTCAATTGTGTTTAGATATAAGCAGCAGGAGGAAGATGAGTTTTATTTGTTGTAGTATGGGTGTGTAAGCGTTTGATTATGTTCGAACGATATAGCGTAGCCCGCCGGGATTAGTTGAGATCTTGGCGGGTTTTTTGGTGTGGTTTAACACTGTTTTTTTGGGACAGAGTTGTGACATTGTCTACTTTGACCGATAAAATGGGAAATAAGGTCGATAAATCCAAAATAGGGCCGATAAATAACCAAATAAGGTCGATAAATCCCAAAATAGGGCCGATAAACAGCACTGGAGCAGAAACAGACCCGCCGCCGCCCCACCAAACTCTCCAAAAATCTCGTCATTAAGCCTCTAACCATGCCTCGATTAGGACAAAAAACCTTTTCAATTACCTATTTTTAAGAAAAAAGCGGTTTCGTTGGGGGATTATGATTTCCTCTCTCCTCGGTGCGGGGATTTTCTTCTTTATTTTTGTTATAATTAGAAATATTGTCTTTTTGTCTAAAGGCTCGATAAGTTCAACTAGCCATCAGCGGGAAAATGCCCCCACTGTTGGAGGTTTCACTTTTGTTAAAGGGGTTGGTTGTTGTGGCGACCATTGATGAATATACGGCGGAGCTGTTGAATCAAGCGGCTCGGGATTTGAAGGGGCTGTTGCGCCCAGAGGTTGAGGAGCATTCGAAGCTGGTACAGAAGGGGCTGATGTTGTTCCGGCAGCGTCTTGTGTACCAACTGAGGTTTGAGGGCGATTTTGTAACAGCGCAGGTGCAGGATGTGACGCCGGTGTCGGTGCGGCTCTCCTTAGATGATATGGTGGCGAGTACGTGTTCTTGCCCGTTTGATGGATTTTGCCGACATAAGATGGCTGTGTTTTTTCAGGCGTTATCAGCGGGTGGCAGTGTTTCGAGTTGGGTTGAGGATTGGCGCGGGCCACTGAAGGCGCAGACCGCGGAGAAATCGGCGGCGACACTTGCGGGGTTGAAGACGGCTCGGGATTTGCTGAAGTCGCAGAAGCGGATGACGGCTGAGGCGAGTTATGAGGATTGGACGGATACGTTTCATGAAAGCTTCCAGTCGATTATGTATGGGCAGGGGCGGCCGAATCCGTACGTGGTGCCGGATTTGTATATGGTGTATAAGCGCCGGATTAAGGCGGATGCTCCAGTTGAGCAGGAATGGCGCTATTTGTATGATTTGGTGTTCAGCGTGGAGTCGTTCCTGAAACTGGCGGAGCTGAGTGAGGAGTATGGGCACACGGCTTACATGGTCGATCGCTATTATCGGCATTTATTCCATGAGTTGATTGAGGATGTTGAGGAAGCGATTGTACGGATGTCAATTTCGTCGATGCCGTTTGCGTTTGATTTGTTTATTGAAAAAATAAAGGATGTGGCGCGGGCGCTGCTTGTGGTCAATAAGGTCGTCGAGTATGAGGGCATTCAGTTGTACCTGGGCGCTGTGGACGAGTTTGTTGAAGAAGTCGGGCTGGCGCAGTGCGGAGCGAGAGTGGCTTGAAGGGTTGTATACGAAGGCTGCTGGTGATTTTGCGGTGACGATGGGCTTGGTGCACATGCAGGTGTTGGCGCGCCAGGATGAAGCTGCACTTCGGATGCTGGGCGAGTTGTCGACGCGAATGGTTCCTTATTTGCTGTATTGGGTCGAGTACTTGAGTGAGCAGAATGATTGGCGCCGCGTCGGACCGTTTGTGGATTTATTTGTCGGGCGGCTTAATCCTTATTTGAATGATATTGGCGAATATGATGCTTGTGTAGATTTTACGGGAATGGCGCTTGATTTGGTGTTTCCGTATTGCGAGGCAGCTGGGCGCGGTGAGTTGCTGGAGCGGACGATGATTCAGAGTTTGCCGTACAGCTATCGTGTCTATGATTCTTTTTTATATAAGGAAAAAGAGTTAGTGAAATGGGTTGAGCTACAGGCATATATCGGGGTGGAGCTGGAGTATTTGGATAGTGAACGTTTGAAGGATGTGCTGAAGCTCGAGCCGGCTGCCCTCCTCCCCCTTTATCATCAGGCGATTCAGGCAAGTATTGATTTGAAAAATCGCACAGGTTACCGCCAGGCGGTGCGGCTTTTGAAGAAGGTGCGGACAATGTACAAGAAGCTTGGGCGATTGGATGATTGGGAGCGGTTCTTTGAGCTGCTTCAGGTCCAGACGAAGCGATTGCGGGCGTTCCAAGAGGAATGTGTGAGGGGGAAATTGGTGCATGCTTAGATGGAGATTCATGGTGGCAAGTGCTAGTTGCAGGTTTAGGACAGGAAACATCGAGCTTTCCCTCTTGCCTAATTGCTATCAGGAAAGCGGGTGTTCCATAGATGCTTAAGTCGAGGTATGTTAAGGTTTGTCTCCATCCGATTGAAGGCGGGCGCTATTTCTTGCGGGCGGTGGAGGAAGATGATGTAGCGCCGCTCGATGTGGCGACTTGGAAGAATTCTTTATTTTTCCATCATGAAGAGAGCTATTACGGAACGATGGTGGAGATTAAGGAGCTGGAAGGCCAGTATGGTGTGGTGATTGATGGCTGGCAGCTAGCGACGTTGCTAGCAAAGGAGCCGTTCAATCGGTTTATTGATTGGGACTGGGATGATTTGGCGCATGTGTTTATGGCGGCGGCGCCGGCGCTGTTGGAGTCAGTTGAGGAGCGCGATTGGCTGCCGGATTTTGCGGCTTGGGAGCAGGGTGATGTGTTCCGCTGGGCTGTGCCAGAGCGTGTGTTGGATGAGTTTGGCGATAGTTTTTGGGAGCAGCAGGTTGTGTTCGGTGCTGGGTTGAGTGTGGTTGTGGATGAGGGTGATGGTGAGGCTTTGCGTGGCGGGCTTGATGGAGTTGCTGCGACTGAACGTGTCGGGCTTGGCGAGGATAATTTCGTGGGTGCTAGCGGGGAAGCAAATATTGTTGATTTTGCTAGTGAATCTGGGGAGATCGCGGTTTCCGACGAAGTAGTCCTTCCTTTGAAGCGTATCATCGAGAATTGGTTTAATGCAGCGCTTGATGCATATTTGGAGCAGGATGTGGCGATGAAGGAGCTGTTTGGCGAGAAGCTGGAGCATTTGCGTGAGCAAGGGCTACCGTCTGCAGCGCTGGCGCATTATTTCGATGAGGAAAGCTGGTTACAGTGGATTGGGCTGAAGGACGATCCGACACCGTTTACGGTTGGGCTCCAGCTCGAGGAGCCGGCTGAAGTCGACCAAGAGTGGAGCTTGAATGTGTTTCTGCGCGGGAAAAATGGCACGGAGCAGGTGGAGCTGTATACGCTTGGGGATATTGATGGTGGGTCTGTTCCGAAATCGTGGTTGCCGTTTGTGGAGCGAATTGAAGCTGAAGAAGCACGTTGGATTGGGCTGTTTCCTTGGCTTGGTGGCAAGCGTGGGCGCTTGACGAAGGTGCTGACGGAGTTTGAGGCGTGGGAGTTTTTGACCGAGGCAAGCGAGACGTTGGTTGCCTTAGGGGTGGAGATTCTGCTCCTGGCATGGTGGCAGGCGATGAAAAATGCGAGCTTGAAGGTCAAGGCGCGCGTAAAGGGTACGTCGAGTCGCGGGCCTTCGTTTGTCGGGCTGCAGCAGCTGTTGGATTATGATTGGCGCTTCTCGATGAATGGCGTGGAGCTGTCTGAGGCGGAGTTCCAGCAGATGGTAGAAGAAAAGCGACGGCTGGTATTTGTGCGTGGGCGTTGGATTAAGCTCGATCCGCAGTTTATTCGGCAGATTCAAGATTTAATGAAGAAGGCAGATAAGCAAGGGCTGCATGTGCGCGACTTGTTGGAGCAGGAGCTGCTGGCTGATGAAGCGGGCGATGAGGATGAGTTAGAGAATCCGAAGGCATTTGCGCGAATTCAGATTGAGCTCAATCGGCAGTGGAAGCAGATGGTGCGCCTGTTGTCTGAGACGAATGAGATTCCGGAGGTGCCGGTACCTAGTAGTTTTGCGGGTGTGCTCTGGCCTTACCAACAGTTTGGGATGAGCTGGCTGTGGTTTTTGCGTCAGGCTGGGTTCGGTGCGGTATTGGCCGACGATATGGGACTCGGAAAAACGGTGCAGCTGTTGTCTTATTTACTTTTAGTAAAAGAAGAAAGCGGCGAAGGTTCGGCTGCGGCTGGGCCGGCTTTGATTGTTTGTCCGACGTCGGTGCTGGGGAATTGGCAGAAGGAGATTGAGCGGTTTGCGCCAGGTGTTTCGGTGTATTTGCATTATGGGTCTGGGCGGTTGAAGGGCGACGAGTTTCGGGCGCGCGCGGAGTCGGTGGATATCGTGCTGACGTCCTACGGTTTGACGCATTTGGATTTTGAGGATTTTGAGGCGTTGTCGTGGAGTTCGATTGCGATTGATGAGGCGCAGAATATTAAGAATGCGGGGACGAAGCAGTCTCGTGCGGTGCGGAAGCTTTCGGGTGGTCATCATATTGCGCTGTCGGGGACGCCAATGGAGAATCGGTTGAGTGAGTTGTGGTCGATTTTTGATTTTGTGAATCATGGGTATTTGGGGAGTCAGGGTCAGTTCCAGAAGCGGTTTGTGGGGCCGATTGAGAAGGATGGCGATAATGCGGCAGTTGAGCGGCTGCAGGCGTTGATTCGGCCGTTCTTGTTGCGGCGGACGAAGCGGGATCAGGATGTGGCGCTGAATTTGCCGGATAAGCTGGAGCAGAAGGAGTATTGTGCGTTGACGGCGGAGCAGGCGTCGCTGTATGAGCAGCTGGTGAAGGATACGTTCGGTCAGATTGAGAGTTTGAGCGGGTTTGAGCGGAAGGGCCTAATTTTGCAGATGTTGGGTCGGTTGAAGCAGTTGTGTAATCATCCGGCGTTGTATTTGAAGGAGGAGCGGCCGCGCGGGGTGTTGGAGCGGTCGACGAAGATGGAGAAGCTGGTTGAGTTGGTGGACGCGGTGCTTTCGGCCGATGAGAGTTGTTTGATTTTTACGCAATATATTGAGATGGGCGAGATGATTCGCGGGTTGTTGCGGGCGAAGTTTGGTGTGGAGGTGCCGTTTTTGAATGGTTCGGTGCCGAAGCAGCAGCGTGATGTGATGATTGAGCGGTTCCAGGCGCGAGAGTTTCCGTGTTCTTGCTGAGTTTGAAGGCTGGCGGGACGGGGCTGAATTTGACTGCGGCGAATCATGTAATTCACTACGACCGTTGGTGGAATCCGGCGGTGGAGAATCAGGCGACGGACCTGGCGTACCTGGATTGGGCAGGATCGATTCGTGCATGTTCATAAGTTGATTAGTACGGGGACGCTTGAGGAGAAGATTGATGCGATGCTCGAGAAGAAGCAGTCGCTGAATGATCAAATTATTCAGAGTGAGAGCTGGATTACGGAGTTGAGTGGAGCTGAGTTGGAGGAGTTGTTGGCGCTTGGGTGACAGCTTATTCAATGAGGTGAAACCTGCGGGGCTGCGAGAGCTTAGTTAGCGGAAGTCCTAGCATTGCCCCGCTTCCCTGTTCCGTAGTGAAATATAAATTTGTTAGGCGTTTCTGGCAGGTGATTGAGTTGCTGGAGCGCCTTTTTTGTGGTTTTTGGGGTTGGCTCTTTCTTAAAATAGGTAATTTTTAGGGGTGGATGGGGTGGATGACATTTTATCGGTCGCTTTGGCAAATTTATCGGTCGTATTCGGATTTTTATCGGTCGCTTTTAGATTTTTATCGGTCGCTTTTGCAAATTTATCGGTCAATGTGGAATATGTCACAAGGAGATTCACCTCCATCCCACTTCCATGAAGGGTTGTAGCCTTTAAAAACAGGAAATTTTAAGGATTGCATCTGTGTTCTGGCTGAGTTGGGTTAGGAGCATAATTACGGTTTTTAGGTGGGTTGGTCGTTGGATCGTGGCGAGGTTTTCGACTTTATTTGGGTGTTTAACGCAGCACAGTACCTGGGGACAGTCCCCACAGATACAAAAAAAATAGACCGAAAAATCGGTCATTGGTTTCTTACTATTCGGTTGATTGCCTTTATATCGCCTTCTTGTTGAATCGAACGGGATGATAGTACATCAATTGCATCTTGTTGCTTCTGTAGTTTGACCATTACCTTATCATTGTTGTTATCGATATGTTTTTCGAGGTTATCGAAGTAAGGAGCTAAACCTTGGATTAACGATTCCTTGAGGTGGTCGACCTTTTCATTCGTATGATCCACTTTACCTTCTAAACGAACTTGGCCATCTTTAAGATTGATGATGTCCATTTGCACACCCTTCACGTCGGTCTGCAATTCCTTCATGTCGGACTTCATCTCTTTCATGTCTGTTCGCATTTCTTTCATTTCGGATAATAGCTGGTTTAATATTTTTTCCATCACAAATCCTCCTGTGCTTTGTTCTATTATAACAGCATGGGATGATTTTTGAACCTGATGTTTGCTAGGTTGCTTTGGATGCTCTAGCTTCTAAATGTATTATATCAAATACGAACATACGTTTCGACGCGTCGATCAAAACAACACTTTTTGTGGAAATAACAGATCTGATGTCCGCCACCTCAAGATGGATAAAGGCACCTTACTTCTCCACTGTTTTCGCGATGACTGCGCCAACGAGCAATCCCCATACGGGTGCGCTGATGTGGAAAAACGATAGATTGGATAAAGCAATGACGAATGCAAACAATGCACTCATGCGGTATTTTTCGCCTGAGAAGCCTCTCTGCAAGCTAGAAAGCAGAACTCCAATTAAGGAAATGCCGGCTGAACATCGACACAAAGGCTTGTGGTAACGATTGGATAAAGGGAACAATTTTCCAAGCAAACACCCCAAACAAAACGGTTAGGATTCCTGATACGACTGAAGCGATGTACCGCTTCTGTACGACCCCCGCTTCTGAATTAGAGCATATCGCGGTCATCATGCCTGCGATATTGGCACTTTGCCCTCCCAAGAAGCTCGCTATAATCGAAAAGATTCCACTAAAGGTTACAATTTTTTGAATCGGCGGTTGAAATTTTGAGCTTTCAAGCGCTCCAATTCCTGGCTGCCACATCATTACTTAAAATCAGCATCGCGAGCGGCAACGCCAGTGTTACGAACCCCATCCACGTAAATTCCGGCATTTGTAGAGTAGGGATAGCAAAAGAAAACCCGCTGGAAGAGATCGTGAAATCTTGGGTTAACAGCAATGTAATAAAGGCAACAACGACCGATATCATGACGGCTGGAATCCGTCTTGAGAATTTCATACTGATTAAAAAGCTAATTAAGGTTGCAGCACCAATAATCGGTAAATCCTTTACGTCTTGAACAATCTTCACCACATAATTGGCCACAAGACCTGCTAACATCGCAGAAATGACTTCAATTGGAACCCATTTCATCATTTTTGTAAAAAGACCCGTTAAGCCGATAAGTAAAATGAATAACCCAGACATCACATATCCACCAATTAGCTGTGGATACGTAAACTGTGCTGTCATGGTGGCTAAAAAGGCGACCCCTGAAATCGAGTGGCCTCCCGTAATCGGAACTCTAAATAAGAGTGGCAAAACGATCCCAAATAACCCGCCAAAGAAGTATACGGCAAAAATCCAATTGATCGTTTGCTCACCAGTGAACTGTCCTGCCTTCGCTGCTTGTAAAATAATTAATGCTGGGCCTGTCATGATCAACGTAAAAGAAATAAGTCCAGCTGATACATTTTGGCTGGTAAAATCTTTTAAGAAAGATGTCTTGTTTTTTTCTTGCAATGAATCACTTATTGGTTCATTTGTTCGTTCTGGCTGTCCCATTTTGTTCTCCCTACCTGTTCATAATTTTTTTAAAAAAAGTCTGATCTATTTTATCTAACGGTTGATGAAAATTTTATTTACTACCGATTGCTTTTAAACTGTGCTTACCTAAGAAACTACCTGTTTGTATGTTACTATAACATTTTTTCTCTGACTTAGGTTTGTTAGGGACTTAATTTCATATTTTTGGTGGTTGAAGCGGAGCGAGTTTATCGACCTTATTTGCTGATTTATCGGCCCTATTTCACCGTTTATCGGCCCTATTTTGAATTTATCGACCTTATTTCACAGTTTATCGGTCAAAGTGGAATATGTCACAAGGAGATTCCAGGTTAGGGGGTTCATAAAAAAGGTAATTTTCAAGGGGGCGAGGCTAGGGACGGTTTTATCGGTGGTTATTAGATTTTTATCGGTCGCATTTTGGTTTTTATCGGCCGTCATTCTGGATTTATCGGTCGGTTTTGCAAATTTATCGGTCAATGTTGATTTTGTCACAAGGAGAGAGCAGCTCCGCTTCCCCTCTGATTTCTACAAAGTTAGGGTTATTTTTATAGAGATTGCCCCAATCACACTGTGTACATTAACGCGGTAAATATTTTCTCTTTTGTCCAATCAATTAGCGCCGATTTCTCATAGTTTAATATGGGAGGTGATGAATGAAAATGGTGAAAATTTTTATTGATCCTGGGCATGGCGGGTCAGATCCTGGCGCAATCGGAAATGGATTGCAGGAGAAAAATCTTACGTTACAAATTGCCACTACTCTACAAAATATTCTATTAAATGAATATGATGGCGTATCACTCCTCATGAGTCGGACAGGCGATCAGACTGTTAGTTTAAGTGAAAGAACGACTGCAGCCAACAATTGGGGAGCAGACTTTTATATGTCCATCCATATTAATTCTGGTGGAGGGACAGGCTTTGAAAGCTATATTTACCCGGGAGTTGGAGCCCCGACGACCACCTATCAAACGATCATCCACGATGAAATTGTTAAGGTAGTAGATTTTGCAAACCGAGGTAAAAAAACAGCAGACTTCCACGTGTTACGAGAATCAAATATGCCAGCCATGTTAACTGAAAATGGATTTATTGATAATAGCACTGATGCTAGCAAATTAAAATCAGGTGCTTTCTTAACGACAATTGCTAGAGGTCACGCGAATGGATTAGCACGAGCTTTCAATTTAACGAAAAAGCCAACTGTTCTGTATAAGGTTCAAATCGGGGCTTTTAGTGTTAAAGCGAATGCGGACAACCTTGCAACAGAAGCCAAGGCAAAAGGATTTGATGCCGTTGTTCTACTAAGAGATGGCCTATACAAGGTTCAAATCGGCGCGTTCTCTTCGAAAGAAAATGCGGATTCCCTTGCTGCTAAAGCAAGAGCAGCTGGCTTTGATGCGATTGTTTATGCGGAATGAGGTTAAGGAGCTAGTGGTGTTTAACGCAGTAAAGCGCTGGGGGACAGTCCCCCAGCGCTTTAATGCGTTAAAATTTGGAAATATACGGAATATCTCATCACGTTATTTTAATTTTTTTATATACTACAGTGTGAATTAATTGGTTGCTGAATAATTACAACCGAATTTTATTTATTTTAAAGGGAGATGTTTGATTTGGTAGTTGGCTTTTTACGAGAGAATAAAATTGCTGCTGTGCTTTTAACATTGCTTCGACTTTATCTTGGTTACTCCTGGTTAACAGCAGGCTGGGAAAAGTTAACTGGAGGAGGCTTCGATGCAACAGGATATTTGAAGAACGCTATCGCTAATCCAGTCAAAGGACCGGACGGCCATGTGGTTTATAGCTGGTATGTCCATTTCTTAGAAAATGTTGCTCTCCCACATGTTGATTTCTTTAACACGATTGTTCCATTAGGGGAATTCTTAATTGGACTTGGTTTAATTCTTGGTTGCTTAACAACTGCAGCCATGCTCTTTGGATTAGTCATGAACTTTTCATTTTTCTTAGCTGGAACCGTATCCCACAACCCAACCGATATTTTCTTAGGGTTCATCATCCTGTTCGCTGGGTTTAATGCAGGGAAATATGGCTTAGACTACTGGGTCGTTCCATTTATCCGTAAAACGATATTAAAAAAAACGGATTAAGTTAGGTGCAAAGGGCGGTTCTTCTGCTTCCGAAGAACCCTCCCCCTACTCCTGCTAACTCAAGTATTTGGACCATGGCTTGAATAGATAAGCTACTAGTTGGGTTGGGCCTGGAATGGTTGGGAAGAAGAGGAGAATGGTGGCTAGAATCCAGCCAGTGATGAGCAAAAGTAAGAAGATTTTTTTCTCCTTGCCCTGCTTCCGTTGCATTTTGGGCCATTCGTAAAGAAACATACACAATATGATGATTGTTACCAGGAGAATGAAGCCTACTTTCATTTTCCTTTCACCTCTTTGTCTGGAACTGCTGTTGGTTCTGTTGATAGTCCAGGTCTTAATACTTTTACCGTAATGTCATAGCTCACTTCGATATCGGGATATATGTCCTTCCAGTCTGCCTTTGCTTGCTTCCACGCTTTTGGATACTTGCGCTGAAAGGCTCGGTTAAATTTTAAGACGTCGACTTGCAAATCCTGTTGGACCCTTTCGACGGTTTGTTTGATCCGGGTTTCCAGCCTTTCTTCTAATTTTTTTTCAATCATTTGAATCGTCTCAGATTTGCGAATGTCTAACGTACTGGCATTTTGAACGAGGTCATCTTCCGTTTTGCATTGGATTGTGATGCTCCATTTTCCATTCTTGATGTTTGGGATGAGCTTTGTATGGGAACGAATCAAGAATGATGTGATCTTTCCGTTTTCGTCATCGACATCAGCGGTTATTGTGGCGAAGTCTACTTCATCTCGAACCCAGAGTATCCCTCTCGTAAGCGAATCATCCAGCCTTTCGATCATTTTGTCTTCCTCAAAAACGGCGACACCGTTTAGTGCTAATTGCGTTTTCCCCTTCATTTTTCCTTTTCCCTTTGAAGTTTCTGTCTTCACGTATGGCAAGAGTGCCCCTCCTGTTTCATTGGACATCATTTGCATTAACTGGCTCATCGTCACATCCATGCTGATTTGAAATTGTGATAGCTCATTGAGCGTATCGGACGCGCTGTCCTCCAAGTGCGGGACGCTCGGGAGAAAATCCTTTGCCTCGCCTTCACAAACGAACACCTTGTTTCTTAACCGAGCATCCAGTGTACGGGCAAAAAAATCCAGATGTTCTCTGATGCCTTTTTTGGCCATCTTTTCGCCAAATACGGTGGCGTCGGCATGGCCCCAGAACAGGGTTCTAGCGATTTTTTCCTGCATTTTTGTCCTAGCTGCAGCGATTGTTTCTCCGGTTGCTGTTTCAACGAATGTTGCTCTCGCACCCGGATTCCCCCTTCTTTTCTGAAGGCAGAAAAAGCTTCCGGGATCACGATTTCAGCGGAAAGCTCGATTTCATTCTCGTTGATGTAATCAATTCCGGTGCTTAAAACAATGGCTACATCGTTGATTTCTCTTCGGTCCCAACAGCCTGTTAACAGAATGGGAACCACCCACACCATAATCAGAGCGAATCTCTTCCCTATTTTATTAAAAAGAAGGCTGTTCATCTTTTGACCCCTGTAGTTTGCGGTTTATTTTTTTGCGGATCAAGGTGATGAGTAATAGGATGCCTGGGAGGACAATGTGCATGAAAATTAAATAAAATACTAGGGCTGTTCCTAGGAATTCCTTTAAGGCTGTTAGATTCGGAGCTGACCACATTGCTACACAGACTAATAGGAAGCCCAGTGGCAGGACCATTGTTTTGTATTCGGACAGGTTGAGGAGCTGGGCGAATCCTAGAGCCAATACGTAATAAAAGACGGATATTTTGATAAAGGTTCCTAAAATCCAAATCGCCATGACCACTGATTCTAGATGCTGGAAAAATTCAGCAATGCTGACGTATCGTGCTGCGTTCATCACGGGATACATCAGATCGGAGGTGATTTCTCCGAAAACTAGTAAGGCGACTAAGTTGGTTAAGACTAGAATAAATAGGACGCTGATGACGGAAATGTTCGCCCATTTCGTTGCCTTTTCCCGGTCATTGATATACGGCAGGATGAAGGCGATCAGAAAATATTCGCTGAACCAAGCACCCGGAGTGGTTGCCCCCATCATCGAAGGCGTAATCCCGTTTTCAAACATCGGAAACATGTTTTCAACCTTTAAATCTCCAAGCAGAAAAATCACAATGATGAGCCAAAGGGTGATGACCATTGGCACAAAATGCTGGGCAGTCCTTGCAATCGTCTCGAGCCCACCGCGAACGGAAAAGGCACAGACGAGAGCCATGCTGCCAAGAATCACCGTCATAGGTGTTTTAAACAAAAAACTCCCTGCGATAAATTCTCCATATTCTCGTAAAATAATTCCATTTACGTGGAGGTAGGTAAAGATATAGCCAATGCCGATGAGCTTACCTGGAATCTTGCCGACAATTTGCTGGGCGTATTCGATGACAGTCAGATTCGGATAGTGTTTATGTAAGAGAATGGCCAACAATACGGCGAGATGGCCCATGAGTGAGCCCCAAACCTGGGATAGCCACATATCCCGTTCGGCTTTTGCCGCTGTGATGGACGGGATAATCAGTAGTGCTGTGGCGATAATCGTTGGGTTCATCATGACCGCCAATTGAAACGATGAGATTCTTCCTCTTTCGATCATGTTAATCACCACCTTTTGAAGGTTGAGGTTGCTGATTTGGCGCTTGGCGATATTTATTGTACGCACCTGGTTAAATGTGGTCGAGCATCCTGTGCCCATCTTGGCAGTCGCATAAATACGTCCTTCATTTCGCTGCCTTTCATTGGAGCGATGGGTGACAAGTATGGTACGCCGAACGATCGCAAGGTGCATAAGTGAATAACGATGACAATCACCCCAAGCATGATTCCCAAGAATCCTAAAAATCCAGCAAGTAAAAGCATTGGAAATCTCAGCATTCGTAACGCAAAGCCCGCGTTATATCTTGGTATCGCAAACGATGCAATTCCGGTGACGGCGACGACCATGACCATCGGTGCTGAAACAATTCCGGCTTCAACGGCCGCTTGTCCAATGACCAGTGCTCCGACAATACTAACCGCTGAACCTACCTGCTTCGGCAAACGAATCCCTGCTTCCCGCAAAATTTCAAACATAATCTCCATCGACAGCGCCTCGATTATTGCGGGAAACGGAATCGGTTCCCTTGATGCCGCCATGCTTATGAGCAATGAAGTCGGGACCATTTCATGATGGTAGGTTAAAACAGCAACATACAGGGATGGAAGCATTAACGAAATAACTATAAATAAAAAGCGGAGCCAACGAATCATTGTACTTAAAATTGGACGTTGATAGTAATCCTCTGCCGACTGCATCAGCGAATAAAACGTTGTCGGCACCACCAACGCAAAGGGCGTCCCATCCGTAATGATTGCCACATGCCCCTCCATTAAGTAGGATGTCACCACATCGGTCCGTTCTGTATTTAATACTTGCGGAAAGGGTGAATAGGGATCGTCTTCAATATAATCCTCGAGATAGCCGCTTTCCAAGATGCCATCCGTGTCGATGCGGCTGATTCTGTTTTCGACCTCCGTGATGAGGGTTGGGTCCGCAACGCCTTCAATATAAGAGATGATAATTTCGGTTTTGGTTAGGCGACCAACCTCCAGCTTTTTTGTTTTAAATTGCGGACTTCTTATTTTTCGCCGCAGCAAGGCGGTGTTTGTGGCGCTCGATTCGATAAATCCTTCCCGCGGCCCACGAATCACAGTTTCTGCTGTCGGTTCCTCAATCGGTCTTTTTTCCCATTTGGCTAAGCCGAGGCCATATCCTACGTCCTGTTGCTCAATCAGGAGGACTGGATTTCCGGTAGAGACCTGGTCGATTACGTCGGTTAAAGTGTTGACGTTGCTAATGCTCGATATCGATAGTATTTTTTCAGGATTGAAGGGTGGTTGTGATTTTGTTTGTGCATACGATTGTGATCGTGATTGTGCTTTGTTTGCGCTTTGGTTGTGATCGTCTGTGCTGCTTCGACCCGGACTTTGGCTTAATTCTTGGGTGCCGTTTTGCGCTTGGTGGTTCCAATCGGAAGCGGAGGTCATTTGATTTGATGACCCCTGTTCACCTGCAGCATTCATTAGTTTGGCAAGGACTTGGTTATTAATCTCCTCAATGTTGGATAAACCTTCAAAAAAGATCAATGCTGCCTGACCGAACCCTTTTGTTTGAAAACAACGAAACACAATATCTGAACAATTTTCATAAATCGACTTTAGGTTTGATAAGTTTTGATTTAAATCTTTTGAAAGTTTTTCGGTTTCGTTTGTGGGTTGGATCCCAGGATTGCTTTGCTTTTGCTGGGTTTCGGCGTTATGGTGTTGCTCGGATTGAGTGTTTTGGTGTTGCTCGGTTTGGCTGCTTTGCTGCTGGGTTTGCCCACTCTGCTGTTGAGCTTGCCTGCTTTGCTGTTGTTCATTTCTTGATTTGTTTATTAATGATTGAAGCGTAATTGGCTTCCTCATCCTTTTGCGCATCCCTAATCTCCTAAATTCAGTACTCTAACGTTTATTATGGATAGCGGAAAAATAAATATGTATAATATGGAAATTTAATCATTTTTTGTTAAGTGAGGATGGGCTTTAACGCAGTAAAGCAGCGGGGGACAGTCCCCCACTGCTTTACTGTGATGAAGTGTGTTCTATATTTGTGTTAACGTAGTAGTTGATAGAGTAGTCCTTCGTATTTTAGGTCGAGTAGTGCGGCGATGATGAAAATGATGATGATGGCGAGTATTATCGGTTTTTTATTCATTTTTGACATCCAGTTCAATTGGGTTCCCTCCACTGTAAAAATAACAAGTTAGTCAGCATGTTTATTATATATGGATTCAAGGAACATTTATAGTCCCACCCCCGCTTCTTACATCCATTTGGTGATGAGGTTGATGACAACAGGGCCGAGTAGAATGATGAATAGGGTTGGGAAGATGAACAGGACCATGGGGATGAGCATTTTGACGGGTGCTTTCATGGCTTGTTCTTTGACGGCTTGTTTTTTTTGTTCTCGCATACGTTCAGTTTGGGCCCGGAGGACCTTAGTCATGCCGATTCCCATTTGATCGGCTTGGATGATGGAATTGATGACGCTCTTGAAGAACTCGGAGGGAATGCGGTCGCGGAGTTCTTCAAATGCGTTTTTTCGTGATTTGCCTAGCTTCATATCTTCTAGTGCTAGTTTGAATTCTGCCGCTAGCGGACCGTGAATTTGGGTGCAGACTCGTTTCAGTGCTCCGTCTAGTCCCATGCCCGCTTCAATGGAGACGTTGACCATGTCGAAGAAGTCGGGCATTTCCCTTTCGATTGTTTTGATTCGTTTTTTCTTTTTTGCGGTTAAGTACATTGATGGATAGACTAAAGCAAATAGACCTGCAATTAGGGCGAACATTACGCCTTTTAGTGTTTCTTTCCCGCCGATGGAAGAAAGTAATAGGAAAGCTATAAATGTGATGGAAGCCATAGCGATTTGTAGCAGTTGGAAATCGACGGGTTTAAGGCCGAAGGGTGTGCCTGCTTCGTGTAACTTCTTTTCGAGAACCGCTTGTTTTTGCTTGCCCATTTGTTTGTTGACGACTCCGCGCATATACGAGATGAGAGGGACTATTAGTCTCTCTTTGAGCGGTTTTTTTTGTTTTGTTTCGTCGATTTCTTGTTCGACAAGGTGGTGGTGCTCACGCCCGATGTTCTTCAGTCTTCTTTGGATGGTGCGGTTATCCTCCCCTATTTTTATAAAAATAAGAAAGATGATGAGTGTGGTGAAGCCGAATAGTAAGATACTTAAAAATAAGAGCATTGGTTACACCTCGATGTTGACGATTTTTTGGATGACGAACCAGCCGATGATGCCTGAGATGGTGCCAAAGCCGAGGAAGGTCCAGCCGAGCGGGTGGGTGAGCATAGGCTGGAAGTATTCCGGGTTCATCAAATTTAGGATGACACCGAGGATGACGGGGAGCAAGGAGATGATCCAGGCGGACATTTTTCCTTGTGCCGTTAGGGCTCGGAGTTCTTCTTTGATGCGGACACGGTCGGTAATGGTTTCTTGGATTGTGTCCAAAATTTGCGTTAGGTTGCCACCTGTTGACCGTTGAATGACGATTGCATTAGCAACAATTTTAATGTCGTCGGTCGGGAGACGGGTGATTAGGTTTTCGAATGCTTCCTCGAGCGGTACACCAAGATTGATTTCTCGCAGTGTTTTTTTGAATTCGGTCCCGATTGGGTCGGGTACTTCTTGGGCGATGACTTGCATGGCCTGGAGGAAGCTGTACCCGGATTTCATTGATGTTGCCATTGTACCGAGTGCCTGCGGCAGCTGAGTCATGCAGCGTGCGCGGCGTTTTTTGATTTTTTGGTTGACGTATACTGCTGGCAGGTGGTTTCCTAGCATAGCACCGACGAAAATGATGGCTAGCGGCAGCTTTAGAATGGTGGTTGCTGTAGCTAGACCTAGACCTGACATAATTCTGACTGCTGTGAATTCTTCTGTTTTGAGCGGGAGATTGGCGGCTTCAAGTTTTTGCTCCCATTTAGAAGAGTTTTTCTTTGTTAAAAATTTTCCTGATAGTTTGGCGAGCAGGGTTTTGAGTTCAGTTAGGTCAAATTTAAGGCGTCGACGTTTTTCGGTTTGCTCATCCTCTTCCTGTTCTTCTTGGATTTCTATAGGGAAAAATTTGTGCAGACGGTCGACTAAACTGCCTTTCGGTTTGAAAAGCATTCCTAGTGACCCAAACAGGCTAGTTAGTGCGATAAATAGTAGCCATAGCATGATTGTTTTACCACCTCTCTTCGAACCATTCACTTGGTAAATTGATTCCGTGATTTTCGATTCGGCCGGCACACATCGGGCGGATGCCTGGTCGGTGTGAAGCGGCCGACGACATTGCCATCCTTGTTAATGTTGTCTTGTTTATAAACAAAGATGTCCTGCAGGGTGATCGTATCGCCCTCCATGCCAACGACTTCGGTGATATGGGTGATTTTACGTGATCCGTCCTTAAGCCGTGATTGTTGGACGATGAGATCAATGGCGCTGGCGACCTGGGAGCGAATCGCTCTTATTGGAAAATCAAGCCCGGCCATCAGCACCATTGTTTCGAGACGGGCGAGCATGTCGCGCGGCGAGTTCGAATGTCCGGTCGCTAGTGAGCCGTCGTGACCGGTGTTCATCGCCTGGAGCATGTCGAGAGCTTCGCCACTACGGATTTCGCCTATGACAATTCGGTCGGGCCGCATGCGAAGCGAGTTTTTGACGAGTTCTCGGATCGAAATTGCCCCTTTCCCTTCGATGTTGGGTGGTTTCGTTTCGAGTCTGATAACATGTTCCTGCGA
The DNA here is from genome assembly GCF_033449965.1 of Bacillus sp. T3. Classification (NCBI taxonomy): domain Bacteria; kingdom Bacillati; phylum Bacillota; class Bacilli; order Caryophanales; family Bacillaceae; genus Bacillus; species Bacillus sp. T3. Next base: position 426,056 of record NZ_CP137761.1, on the reverse strand, counting down.
GAGTTGAAGTTCAGCAGCATCTTCGATTGTGACGATTCGTTCGTCATGCGGAATGAAGCTCGATAGGACGTTGAGCAAGGTTGTTTTACCTGAGCCTGTACCACCGCTGATGAAGATGTTAAGCCGCGCTTTGACGCAGGTGTCAAGAAATTGCGCCATTTCGGGTGTTAGGGTGCCAAAGTTTGTTAAGTCTTCGATTTGGAGCCGCTTGCTTGGAAATTTTCTTATTGTAATTGTCGGGCCATCGAGTGAAAGTGGCGCAATGATGGCATTGACGCGGGATCCATCGGGCAGTCTGGCATCGACCATTGGGCTACTTTCATCAATGCGGCGGCCGAGCGGCGCAACGATCTTTTCAATCACCTGCAGGACATGTTCGTCATCTCTGAAGGTGTAGTCGCTGAGTTGCAGCTTACCGTTTTGTTCGACATAGATTTGGTTTGGGCCGTTGACCATGATTTCGGACACAGTGGTGTCGTTTAGGAGCGGCGTGATGGGGCCGAAGCCGATGAGTTCGTTCATCACGGAGGTGACGAGGTCCTTTTTGGCTTCGAAGGTGAGGCGCTCCCCTTCTTCACTGAGGAATTTCATCGCTTCCTGCTCGATGAATTTTTCCATTTCGTCATCGGTGGCTTCGATGAACTGCTTTTTTATTTCGGTGATTAGGTGCTTGTGCAGCAGGTTGCGCAGGCCATAGTCCTTTGTTTTTTTGTTGGTTTCTTTTTTTTCAATTATTTGTTCAACGTCTGATTGTACTTTCGGAGAGACGAGATTTTTTTCGTTTAAACGTTTGAGTAAGGACATCTGGGCAGATTCCCTCCTTTGGTGTTTAGAAACTTTCTTATTTTATAAAGTTCTTTTCTTGAAAAATTTTGCAGTGACGCTGCGCGATTTTTTTGGCTTTTCGGTTAGTTTGATGGTTGAATTCGTAACTAGGCCCTCAGCGAATTTCATTGTTGTTTTAGCAACAGCTGTGCGCGGGGCGGCGGTGACGAATGGGATGCCTTTGTTGATTGAGGCGATTACAGTCAAATAGTCGCTTGGGATTCTGGCGAATACTTTTTTCCCTAGTACACCTTCGATTGATTCAAAGCTCATGCCTTTCATTTCGGCGTCTCGATTTAGGACAATTTTTATTTTTTCAGTAAAGCCGAGTAGGGCCATTGTGTCGAGAGCCAGTTTGCCATTCTTTAGAGCTGGCAGGTCAAAGGACGTGATTAGCAGGATATCATCGGCATGGTCGAGGGCAACAAGATTCGTTTCGACCAGGCTCGGCGGTGTGTCGATGATGACGACATCGTAGCGTTTCTTCAGCTCCTCAATTAGGCGTGACACATGATCACCAGTGATAAGCTCAGCGAACTCCGGCAGCGGGGGTGCAGCGATGAATTCGACACCGGAGTGGTGCTTAATCATATAGGACTCGACCTGGCCGTCCTTTTCGTCGAGTGATTCTTTGACCCAGTCGTAGATGGTCGCTTTCGGTTCTTTATCGAGCAGCAATGGCACGTCGCCGAACTGCAGATCGAGGTCGATGATGGCAACGGCTAGATTCTTTTTGGCGAGTGCTGTGGCCGCGTTGACGGCAAGCGTCGTTTTGCCAACTCCTCCCTTTGTGCTTAGAAAGACGATGATTTTGCCGTCCTTTTGTTGGACGACCGGTTGCTGAATAGGCGCGCTATCAAACTTAAGCGCAAGTGTCTGCTCTATTTTCCCAAAAGAAAGAAGGAGGTCTTCCTTTGAACTCGACAGTGGCAGGATGTCTGCGACTCCTGCGTGCAGTGCTTGCTTGAGGTCGATTTGGTCGGGCGGCAACATGAGCAGTACGGCCGTGTGATGGTATTTGAGCGCAAATTCGCGGGCAATCTCGTATGGGTTTTGTTGTTGAAACTGGCCGATGATGATGATGGACGGCGCACTGGTTGTTTCGAGTTCTTTTTTTAGGTCGGTTTCGATCGTGAGTGTTTTGGTGATGTGGTGCTTGGTTTGTATCATTTCGGCTATTTTATTAGCAAAGGAGACTTTTGAGCTTAGGACTAGGTAGTTAATTAGCATTGGTCATTTCTCCTTTTTGGGATTTCGTATTTGTTTTTGCTTTGCTGCTTTCCTGATCAGGGGTTTTGCGCAGCATGAAGGTGAGCGAGCCTTTGACGGATACGGTCGCGACGGCGATGGCCTGCTCAGGTGTGACTTCAACGGTCACGCTTGGGTAGGTGAGTTCAACAGTCGGGTCAATATCGGCGGTTGTTTTGCTACCTACTGCAAGTACCTTTATCTCCTGTAGGAGGATTTCGGTTTTTGAGACTCCCTCCGCATTTTCCGGGATATAGGCGATGACATCGACAATATTTCCTGGGCGAATCAGGCCGGATACTCCTTTAACGTGGTCAACGGCAATCGAAATAGCGCGTTTGTTAGGGCTTATTTTTAGCATTTCTTTGGTTTTGGCTGATTGGGTTGCGTTTTCGCCTGTTGTTTTTTCCTTTTTGGCAGATGCGACGTTGTTAGCTTGGGTTGAAGCTGTTTGTTCTTTTCGGTTGACTCCGCTGCTTAAATAAAAATAAAAAGTTATGGTAAAAATGGATGCGATGATCATCGACAGCATCCAGATTTTTTTCGTATTCATCTGCTCACCTGCTGTTTGATATGGATTTTTGAAACCCGAACTCCGCTTTTGGTGCGAGGTTCGGGTATTGTTTTCATGCTTTTTTGACTGGTGCGCGAGCTGGCGTTATCTTGTTAACTTGTAGCCATATGCCCCATAGTTTGATGAGTCGTAGGCAATTTCACCTGAAGCAGTTTCTTCGATAAAGCGGCCGACTATTTCAGCAGATGTTCCGCTGGATGTTACATTTTCGATAAAGAATTCAGCAAAACCGACGATCTTTACAGCCTTTACTTGATTTTGTTCGGTAACGACTGATTGGAAAACTGGGACGAGCACGACTCTTGGGCAGTCTTCAGGAAAGTCCAAATACGTTGACGTTGGACAGGCTGAGATTCGGTAGTTGACCGCTCTGACTGTTGGGCCAGCTAAGTTCCCTGTTTGTGTGTTGACGATTTGATTGATGCGAAGCTCTTGGTCATAGCCCATTTTGAAATCTTCTTCGTAAATATTGGCACCCGGTCCTTGTATGGCAAGTGCACCGAAGTTACCGACTGTTGCGTCTTCTACTTTGAGTCGTTTGATTTCGCCGAAGATTAATGGGCTTGTATACTCGACTCCGACTGGGACCGCCCCTCTGCCTGATGTAAGTGTCCCGATTTCACTATGGGAGACAGCATCTACTTTAGCCTCAGCAAAGCCAAGGACTTTGGCAAACACTAGATCGACGCTTTTCTCGGCGCGGACGGTTATTCGGTGATTATTTTTACTAAAAGTAATGGTGAATTCATTAGGATCTTCCTCATTAAGATTGATCGCTTCGATTGCTTTTGATACTGCCCGGTCTGGTGTGGTGGGCAATTCCTGTGCCCCGGCCAGAGCGGCTGCATCCGCAACATTACGCAATTTCTGCTTTTCCATGTAGAGCATCCCGCCGTCGATGACAAGAGCGGAGATGCCCAGAAAAACAGACATCAAGAGCGCAATGATAACAGCGACTGCACCGTTTTGATTGTTGATGAATCTGTTCATTTATTCCTTCCTCATTACAGGTTTATTTTGATTGTTACATTCTTTAAGGGATGAAGTTTCTTCTCCCATATAGATGGGAACATTTGCATCTTTCAATCTTCAAATTTTGATTTTGTCATTCATTCGACCCTCATCACGGTTTTGCTTTTTACTATAAAAGGGTTAGGCAGCATTTTTTCCATCAGTGGGACGGAAATGGTCACAGGATAGGTGGTAAAAACCGTTACATATACGCCTCTTTTCCGTAATTCCTTTTGTGGTGTAATGGTGACCGTAAGTTCTTCTGTGCCCAAGCTTTGCGCTGCGCTCTTCGTCGCGTTGATGATTTCTGTATCGGCCGCGCCTAGTGTCGCTAAGCGTGCCCCTTCGCGACTGGCATGATTGGTCGTTAGATAGGCTTGAAAAATTCTTCCAAAGTCGATAATGCCAAAGACGATTAGCAAGAGAATCACAAGGCAAAGTGCTAGTTCGACTGTTGCTTGGCCTTTTTGCGAGCGAATCATTGGAACGATACTCCGAGCTGTAAGGCAGTTCCGAGGACAATCGCCACACCGTAAGGAAAGGCTTGATGATACTCACTTTGGTCGAGCCTCGGCAACTTCCCTATTTTTGTAAAAAAAGAAGTCGTTTTATAGTAAGAAGTAGCTCTTTTTTTGAGATTAGGATGATGGTAGCAATCAGACCGCCGATGATGGCGGTGAATAGGAATGCGCCTAAGACGAAGGCTGTGCCTTTTAGTGCTCCGATTGCCGCGAGGAGCTTGACGTCGCCCGCGCCCATTCCGTCCATTAGGTATGGTATAAAAAGTAGGCCGAGGCCTAGCAATAATCCAAGTCCGCTGAAAATGAGACCGTCGAGGCCAGCAGATATCGCATGGTATGTTAATCCAATCAGCATAGTTGGAAAGGTTAATATATTTAGTATTCGTCTGTTTTTGAGATCAGTAATGAATGAGATTATCAGAATGAGTATTAATGATAGATTTAGTAGCATTTTTCACCTCATAGACATGCTTAAATAGACGCTTTTGCTAGGACTTTGCCCGTGGCGCCTGGTTGTTGGAATGCTTGCCGGCTTTTTACTTGATAGTGTTACGGCGAGCTATCCATATGGTAATATATTCAATCACTGCAAAAAATCCCCACCTTCGCTAGCCGCACGAAAGTAGGGATTGGATTTAAGTGTTTATGACCCAGAAGGAGTCGTTGTCGTTGTTGAACCTGCGTTCAATAGCTCATCTTTAATTTCCGTAAACTTGGTTGTTAGTGTTTCGCCAAATGTTGTTAAAATTACCACAACTGCAAGAGCGATTAGTCCTAAAATTAAGCCGTACTCAGTCATGCCTTGCCCCTTCTCTTCTGAGAAAAGGCCTTTGATTTTCTCCATCATGATTGTTCACCTCGTCTATTTTTTGGCAAACAACGATAAGTATCACTACAGATTCGGTAACTGGCTGACTTCGGTTTGGCCTTTAAGCTCTTTTACAGACTCGGCAAATGGCTGACTTCGGTATTCGATGTAAGCTGATTGTGCAAATTCGATATAATGGTAGACTTTCGGTATTACTAAGTGTCCATCTGTAGAATTGATGTTTTGGTGTTTGATATTTTACTAGGCTGTTATGTGGCGTCGGTGGTAGGAAGGCCTTTCGCAGACTCTGAGGTGGCGCCTTCGGATTTTTTGATCAAAGGGCCGCTGCAGATTCTGTGTTTTGGTGGCTTCGGTTTTCGGCGCAACGAACCAATAGTTCAGAATACTGTTTTTAGTGAATTTGACTCTTGTCCAAAAGCACCTTCTACAGTTTCTGTTTTTGTTTGCCCAAAACATTATTGTGATGTATCTTTTACAGATTTGGTGATGGACTGGCTTGGTATTCCTCGTAGACCTTCTTCAAATTTGGTATCTGGCTGACTTCGGCATTTCTCCGTTAGCTGTCTACAGATTCGGTAACTGGCTGACTTCGGCTTTCACGTAAGTCCCTATAGCTTTGCGTCCCAAGATTTCTCAGGGTTTGCCTTTTCGTTTGTTTGCTATTTAAATATATCATCCGAATAGGTAAAATTCACTATATAGGGAGACGAAAGGAAGGGCGAATTTGTGAAAATTTTTAGACAAAATCATGACATAGATGTGCCGATTTTGATTAAGGTTTGCGATCGGTTCTGGCCGCGCTTCAGGGGCCTTATGTTTAGAAGGAAACCTCTTGTAGATGAAGGGATTTTGCTTGTACCCTGCAATTCGATTCATATGTTTTTCATGTTTTTCCCGATTGATGTTGTGTTTCTTGACCGAAATGATGTCGTCGTCGTTGTTCGGAAGAATGTGAAACCCAATATGATGATCTTTCCGATTCGTGGCGCTGAGAAGGTTTTAGAACTGCCTATTGGGACAGTGGAAAAATATTCGATAGAGGTTAAGGACCAGATAGTACTTTAGTGTAGTGGGGGACTGTCCCCCGTTGTATTACAGCATTAAAGCATTGGGGGACTGTCCCACTAGCCTTGCACGTCTTGAAAAAAGTTACTAAAAATGAAATAAAAGTAATTTAACTTCTTTACGAAATAAAAAAAAACTCCTATTGTAGAAGTTGTTGACCTTGTTATGTTCCCTAAAACAAACAAGTCTTCTACAAAGGAGTTTTCACATTTGAATAATAAAAGTATAGGCCAAGAAATCTTGATGTGTCAATGCTTATCTCTACTTCCAACAGAGGATTTTGATTGTCCACTGATTGATTATGGAAAGAGGCTTTCTACAAAGGCTTTATTAAAAATTTTTGTTGCAGCTCAGCTAGATCAATGGTGCTCGTACAGTCATATGGAAGAAAAGTTAAGGGCTTTTCCTACTCTCAGGAAAGAAATTGGTATTAAAAGTATTAGTGGCTCTCAATTAAGCCGACGGATTAACGACCTTCCAACAGAAATGGTTCAAAAAATGTTTGTAAAAGTAGTTAAGAAAATTCATGAGTTAACCCAAGGTTTAGAAGGATTATCAAAGGACATCGGTCGATTAAATATAGTAGATTCAACGGAAATTAGCTTACCAGAAAATCTTTGTGATTGGGCTTTTATCTCCAAAGGCCACAATGCGGTCAAAATGCATACTAGACTCGTTGTGGTTTCTAAAGATATCGCCTATCCAGATAAAATTGTTCCTTCCACTGGTACTGTGAGTGATTTTGAAAGCTCCGATTTCATCATTGAAGATTTTGATGCCACCTATGTAATGGACAGAGGTTATCCTTCCAAAAAGAATTTAATGGATTGGCTCGAGAGGAATATTTCATTTGTAGTCCGAATAAGCAAGAATCTGGTAACTAATACGTTAGAAGAATATGAACCGACTCATCCATCGGTAAAAAGAGATGAAAAAGTGAATTTTGGGATTTCAAATGTACCGGTTCGGTACATAGAATTTTGGGATGAAAAAGGGAGAACCTACCGAATTTTAACGACACGCTTTGATTTAACTGATCAACAGATCCTAGAAATCTACAAGAGCCGCTGGCTTATCGAACTTTTTTTCAAGTGGATTAAGGGACACCTAAAACTAACAAAGGTCTGGAGTACAAAACCACAAGGAATTTGGAATCAAATGTTCTTAGCCCTTATTGCGTTAGGTGTTTCACTCATCATAAAACTTCAAACTAAGTCGAAAAAAACACCTTGGGAATTCTTTCGGGTTCTTCGAACGTATTTGTATTTACCCGGCAGAAGAATGTTAAAAGAATTAAACAGAAAAAGGAAAAAATCAAAGGGGAGACAAAAAGTCCCTAAACCTTTAGTGAAAGAAAAACCGTTGTTTGGAAACGTCGCTGTGGTGAAAAAGGCAGGAAAAAAGAAAGAAAACTAAAATAGGAAAAAAAAGGGAACAAGGTCTATTTAATCCCTGATCACCTTTTTTTCATTAGACATCTAAATCGCATTGTAAATTTTTTGAATAAATTCAATTTATATACTTTGATGCAAGACTAGTGGGACTGTCCCCCAATGCTTTAATGTGATAAATCATTTAGTGGCCAGCCATCATTCCTGGATCTGGTTTGTCTTGTTGACCCGGTTCTTCTGGTTGGCTTTTCGGCTTCCGCAGGAATAAGCTAAACACGAATCCTCCAATAGCCAGACAAGCAGCTAAGAAATACGTATCCGCAAATCCGTTTGTCGCGGCTTCTACCGGGCTGACCCCTTTCACAACTTCCTTCATATTTTCATCAATCTGGGATGTTAAATAACCAGTTAGTCCCGCTACGGCAAATGAAACGACAACCTGCTGGGCAGCGGTTGTAAGTGGTGTGACCCTGCTGACTAACTTGCGCGGAGCCGAATTCAACACATGTGTGTTGACCGGCATCATCGTCAATCCCATCCCGCTTCCAATTAAAAATAAAGAGAGCAGGATCATCTCAAGATTAGTATCGACAGTAATTCGGGAAAACAGGAAAAGTCCTGTTGAAATGATGCCAAGACCAGTAAATGCCAATGGTCTGGCCCCGATTTTATCAAACAACCGACCGCTGATTGGCATAAAGATTGCTGAGGCCAATGCTTGCGGTAATAAAATTAATCCGGTCTCAAATGCGGTATATCCACGAAGCTGTTGCAAATACAGTGGGGTCAATATCATCGAGCCAAACAAGGCAACCTGTGCCATCCAAGCAAGAATGATTCCGCGAGTAAAATGTGATGAACGGAACACACGCAATTCAAGTAATGGTTGTTTTTGCATAAGCTCGACAACGATAAAGATAAGCAAGGCCCCGAAACCGACACTTAAACCGACAATCGTATTTGTCGATGTCCAGCTCGAACCGCCCTCACTCACACCGTATGTCAGCATTGCAAAGGCTAATGGACCCATGACCATACCAATTTTATCGAGATGAGGTGCTTCATGCGGTTCACCTTTCGGAAGGAACTTCATACCTAGAATCAAGGCAATGATTCCGATTGGCAGATTAATCATAAAAATCCAGTGCCAGCTTACAGAATCTACAAGCCAACCTGATAACACAGGTCCAAGTGCCGGAGCCATCAGCATCGGAATTCCAAGTACCCCCATGATTGATCCCCGTTTATGCGGTGGAGCAAGCTTAAAAACCATGGCCATTCCAATAGGAGCGACCATTCCCCCGCCTAGACCTTGAATGACCCGGAAGATAATCAGTTGCAACGGCGATTGGGCGAGCGCACATAATACAGAGCCGAATGTAAAAAATGCGATGGTGAGTAAAAAGATTTTCTTTGAACCGAATTTATCGGTCATCCAACCGGCAAGTGGGATAACCGCTGATAGTGCCAAGGTGTATCCTGTTACCGTCCATTGAACGGTTTTCAGGTCTGTATTAAAATAGTCAACCAATTTCGGAATGGCGACATTGACAACCGTGCTATCCAGAATAACCATAATCATGCCAACGATGACGGCTAAGAGTGGAGCGATAATGGATTTGATCGAGAACTCCTGTGATTCTATGAAACTCGGCTCCACAGTTGAATTTGACATGCTTTCACGCAACTTTCTGTTTTTATTGTCTAAGAAAAATTTGTTGGTACTTTCAACACCACAAAAAAATTAAACGATGTTTAAAACACCGTTTAAACAAAATTTATCTCCTTTTTGTCTCTGTGTCAAGGAAAATACTATAGGATTGCTGATCCTTTTCCTGGGACGGCGTGAAAGAGCTTGACTTGATACCCAAAGGCAGAGCGATTATGTTAATATTAAACTAAGTTTAAATTTTACATTCTAATGGACGGTATAATGATAAATTGAGACTTCCATCAGTGGGGTTTTCTTTATCCCCCACTGATTGTTAGTTGAATTAATCGGACCTTTACGTGCAGTTGATCCCCCACCTATCTTCTTGGTTTACACTGAATCTTTAGGTGGGGGTCTTACTGCCCGTTAAGGCGGGATAAATCGCAATAATTTTGATAGGAGAGTATGTGGATGACCAAGGGTTCCGAAAAAGACATAAAAACGAAGGATTGCATCCTGAATGCCACACTGGAACTAATTAAAAAAGAGGGTCTCGAAAAAGTAACCTTGCGCAAGATTGCTTCATTGGCCGATGTCAATCTCGCTTTAATTAATTATTATTTTGGATCGAAGGAAAAATTGATTAATGAAGTATTGAAGGTTAGGCTTTCAAGCTTCCGTGCAGCTTTTCTTTTGTTAGAGGATGAATCGAAATCCCCCTCCGATAGACTGAAGGCTTTCCTTCTTCAATATACACGGTCACTTATGGAGCACCCTGATCTTTTTCGTGAAGTTTTTGGGAAAGGCAATATGCTATTTGAAGAGGAATTTGTCTATAAAAACTATATGAAAACGCTAGGGCTCACAAAAATTAAAGCGACAATTGCTGAAATAACGGGTGAGGAAGACCCTGAGTTAATTACGATGATGTTGATGCAAATTACCGCGGCTACCATATTCCCAACCCTGATCAGCTTAAAGAAAAACATACACCTGATTTGGAACCCTCTACCTATCGAAAAGCAAATCGACTTTCTGTTTTCACACTACTTCGCAAAATACAACTAAACTACAAACAAGCGATGGACCTAGACTCCATCGCTTTTATACTTTAAAGCACCGGGGACAGTCCCCGGTGCTTTGCTGCGGTGATGCGGCGGGGGACTGTCCCCGGTGCTTTGCTGCGGTGATGCGGCGGGGGACTGTCCCCCATTGCGGTGGTGTGTTAAAGTTTTGTGCTTTTGGTTTTGGGTTTTAGTTTTTGTTCGAAGGTTGTGATGGCTTGTTCCATGGCGGGTTTTGGGTTTTCTAGGAGTGCGCCGTGGCCGGTGGCGAGTAGGTCAGGGTGATAGGTTAGGAGTTTTTTAGCGCTGGCAAGGGCGGTGGGCTTGCTCCAGGTACCCCAGGCGGGAAATGGGAAGAGCGGCTTAACGTCTCCGGCGACAGCGATGCCACCTTTTGTTTGAAACGCATCACCGCTAATAAGTGCCCCGGTTCGGGTGTCGATGAAGGACATGGAGCCAGGGGTGTGCCCAGGAGTTTCAATTGCTTTTAGGGAGCCGATGTGATCGCCGTCTACTAGTATTTCGTCCGCTCGTGTTTTCATTTTTTCGGAATACCGCCTTTGATCGGGGCTTGGTCTTCATTTGGGTCAAGGCTGTAATCGCCGTTCATGATTCGATTGTCGCGCTGGGAAATGTAAACGGGCATGTTGGGGATTACCTCTTTAATTTTGTCGAGCGACCAGACGTGGTCCTCATGAGCATGAGTTAAAAGGATTTTAGTAATTGGCTTGCCAATCTTTTGTGCGGTCCTAAGGATTGCTTGTGCGCTATAGGGCAATGCCGCGTCGATTAGGGTTAGTCCCTCCTCTTCTTCTATTAAATAGCAATTGACCTGGAAAAGCATATGGGATGAAGGAGATTTGGTACAGCAAGCCGTGCTTAGTAATTTCCATTTAGTTTTCGTCCTCCTTTTTTCAATATCTTAAGATATTAAAGGGGGGATGGGATTATGCTGAGTTTTTCATAGATTCGCCTGAGTTTTAACGGTTTCTACTGTCAGTATGTAACAATTCGTTCAAAATGTTTTTACGAAATTGTGAATTAGTGAGCAAACTTCCCCTAAGGACGAGTTGATTTGTTATATTTACAGTGTAGAAAATATTTAAACATATACACACAGGAGATGGTAGAAATGGTTAAATTTTTACGGGAAAATACAATTGCTGCAGGGATTCTAACAGTAATTCGTTTGTGGCTTGGATATAGCTGGATTACAGCTGGATGGGGCAAATTATCAAGCGGTGGCTTTGATGCTTCTGGATTTTTAAAGTACGCTGTAGCCAATCCGGTTAAAGGTCCTGATGGCAGTGTCGTTTATAGCTGGTATGTTCATTTCCTTGAAAATTTTGCGATTCCAAATGTTGATATCTTTAACACAATCGTACCGATTGGCGAGTTCTTAATCGGTCTTGGATTGATTCTTGGTTGCTTAACTACTGCAGCAATGTTCTTTGGTCTAGTGATGAACTTCAGCTTCTTCTTAGCTGGTACTGTATCTCACAACCCAACTGATATTTTCATCGGTTTCATTATCTTATTTGCTGGCTTTAACGCTGGAAAATTCGGTTTAGACCGTTGGGTAATTCCATTCATCCGCAAAACTGTTTTCAAAAAAGGTGCTAGTGTTAGTGCTGGCGGACATAAAGTAGCGTAAATTCGCGGGTTTGTCGCGATTTCAATAGTTAAAATCCCTCTTGGTGATAATGTAAGGATGGTCCCCTCCCCTTCCTGCCTTACATTCGCCTCGGGGGATTTTTTGCGTTGGCTTATTTTTGGTTAGGGACCCGAGCCGATCGGGTTATCGGCCCTATTTTTTAGTTTATCGACCCTATTCGGACTTTTATCGGCCCTATTTTGAATTTATCGGCCCTATTTAGACTTTTATCGGTCAAAGTGGAATAAGCCACATCCACCAAAGGGTGCCAAAGCTTTTAGCTAGAGATATTGGTACACTGATATGTAAATAACTGCAAGTCCCTAGCGACGGAAGAAAAAATAAATATTAATTAACTAGTTGACAAGATTAATAATTGCTAGTAATATACCCCTAAGGGTATTAAATATTTGAACACGGGGGATCGTAATGAAGGAATTTACTACAAAGGAAATTGAATTATTTTTAAAAGAAGGAAAAAGGTTAAATCTTATTGATGTTCGTGAAGTGGATGAAGTGGCAACAGGCATGATTCCAGGCGCAGTAAACATCCCTTTAAGTTTAATTGCTGATCAATTAAATGAGCTGGACCAATCGAAAGAGTACATCCTAGTGTGCCGTTCTGGTGCTCGCAGCGGCCGAGCAACACAATTTCTTGAGAGCCAAGGCTATTATGTTAGCAACATGAAGGGCGGAATGTTAGCTTGGACAGGTAAAGTTGTTTAACCATTTTTAATCAATAAATTTTTTTTCACTAAAAATATACCCTATAGGGTAATTATTCAGGAGGATGCAAATGTCATCAATTAAAACAGATTTCGTTTTAGATGCTAAAGGGTTAGCTTGCCCAATGCCAGTTGTAAAAACAAAACGGGCGATGGATGGATTAACAGAAGGTCAAGTCCTAGAAATTCAGTCAACAGATAAAGGATCGAAAGCGGATTTAAAGGCATGGTCAAAAAACGCAGGCCATCAATATTTAGGTCTGCTTGAAGAAGCCGGGTCATTACCCATTACATTAGAAAGGCTGCAAATGATGAGGTAGTCGAAAAAAAACATCCCGATGTCATTAATAACGAAGAACTTGCTCAGAAGATTGAAAAGAGAGAGAGCATGGTTGTTCTCGATGTTAGAGAAGCAGCAGAATATGCATTTGATCATATTCCAAACGCCATTTCCATTCCGCTAGGTGATTTACAAGAACGCTTGAACGAACTAAAAAAGGAGATGCCGTTTATGTCATTTGTCGCACGGGGAACCGAAGTGATTTTGCAGCACAGCTCCTAACAGAAAACGGATTTACGAACGTCATAAATGTCATCCCTGGAATGAGTCAATGGACAGGTAAAACGGTTGGTCTTAATAATTTAACTGAACAAGGGACAATTTGATCTAGCAAATTTTTTTATTAAAAATAATACCTGCACAGGTATACGGAGGGGTATAGATGAACGCTATTTCTGCTAAGGAAATTAATCAATTGATTGTTGAAAAGCAACCAGTATTCATGCTTGATGTTCGTAATGGAGCGGATTTTAACGATTGGAAAATTGAAGGGGAGAACATCGAGTATTTTAATGTGCCATATTTCGATTTGATTGATGGAGTTGAGCCAATCTTAGAGCAAATCCCAACTGACAAACCGATCATTGTTGTATGTGCAAAAGAGGGTTCTTCGATGATGATTGCGGAGATGTTGACCGAAAAAGGGCTTGAGGTTTCGTATTTACAAGGCGGCATGAAAACGTGGAGTGAATATTTATATCCAACGAAAGTGTATGAAGATGAAGATATTACCGTTCATCAGTTTATTCGCGTAGGAAAAGGCTGCCTATCTTATATCGTGACCTCTGGGGAAGAGGCATTAATCGTCGACCCATCTCGATTTGTCGACACGTATATGGATTTTGCTGCTGCACAGGGAGTTAAAATTACTCATATTGTCGATTCGCATTTACACGCAGACCATATTACCGGTGGACGTGAATTGGCGGACAAAACAGGTGCGAAATATTACCTCATGAAATCAGAAGGGGCGGTATTCGAATTCCAGCACCTTGAGCAGCACGATAAGATTGAGTTTGCCAACATCAAATTAGAAGTGTTGGCCGTGAAAACACTGGGCACACTCCTGGTAGTGTCTCATTCTTTGTTAATCATAAACTATTGTTCTCTGGTGACACGATTTTTGTATCTGGATTAGGGCGTCCTGATCTAGGTGGGAAAGCTCGTGAATGGGCGGTAGATTTATATGATTCTATTTATAGCAAAGTAGCGAACATTGCCGATGATGTGATTGTGTTGCCAGGACACTATGCAGATTTCCATGGCGAAATTAATGAGATGGGCTATATTGGGAACTCCTTAGGGAATATTCGAAAAATGAATGATGTCATGGCTGGTAAAACGGTGGAGGAGTTCGTCGATCATGTAGCGGCGTCGGCTTCTACCGAAACACCGCCTAACTTTGAAGCGATTGTTGGGATTAACAGAGGGGAAACGGTGGCAACAGTAGAAGAACAGCAGGAACTAGAAATTGGGCCAAACCGTTGTGCGGTGCATCATTCACATTAATTTTTTGGGGGACTTTGTGAGGGAACCAAGCTTGGTTCCCTACACTTAATGGGGGTTAAATTGTGGATTTAGGATATATTATTACCATTTTCCTTATTGGTTTTATCGGATCGTATATTTCAGGAATGTTAGGTATTGGCGGCTCGATTATTAAATATCCGATGCTGCTTTACATCCCACCTTTATTGGGAGTTGCGGCATTTAGTGCTCATGAAGTATCGGGGATTAGTGCCGTTCAAGTGTTTTTTGCGACAATTGCCGGGGTTTGGGCGTACCGTAAAGGTGGTTATTTGAATAAAAAGTTGATTATCTATATGGGCGGAAGTATCTTAATCGGCAGCTTTATTGGTGGTTATGGATCTAAGCTCATGAGCGAAGGTGGCATCAATCTCATCTATGGCATTTTGGCACTGATTGCGGCGATTATGATGTTTATTCCGAAAAAAGGAATTGATGATATTCCGCTTGACCAGGTGACATTTAATAAATGGCTTGCCGCTGGTCTTTCGTTAATTGTGGGAGTTGGCGCGGGAATAGTCGGTGCTGCAGGAGCCTTTTTGTTAGTGCCGATCATGTTGGTTGTATTGAAGATTCCAACCAGAATGACGATTGCCTCATCGCTGGCGATTACGTTTATTTCCTCGATTGGGGCTACTATTGGCAAGGTAACGACCGGCCAAGTCGACTATTTCCCTGCTTTCATCATGGTCGTTGCCAGTATCATTGCATCCCCGCTCGGAGCTATTGCGGGGAAAAAGGTCAACACAAAAGTATTACAGGTCGTGTTAGCACTATTGATTTTTGCAACTGCAGGGAAAATTTGGATGGATATTTTGTAAACATGAGGATTCTTTAGAATATGTATTTTTTCCCTTCATATAATTAGTAGAAAAGGGGCAATGCGGAGTGGTTAAAGCGTGTCTTGTTTGTTCAGCCGATACAAGGAGGGTTATTCGACGAGGGTTTGAACTGGTTTATACGGATAGCAAGGATCCATTTATTCAACAGATTATTAGCAAGTACGGGGAGCCATTCTTTGGGATTGGGGCTGTTTGTCATCATTGCTTGAATAAGTTGGCGAATAACAAGGCATATTTCATTCCGGCGTTGTTCTCGCCGATGATGCGGGGAAAGCTTTAAACTATGGCCAATACAGTGTGCACCTATAAATAGAAAGAGAGCAAGCAGTTTAGCGCATTAACGTAGCGGGGGACTGTCCCCCGACACTTCACCGCGTTGCTGTTATGGGGGACTGTCCCCCATTGCTTTAACGCGGTGGTTGGCTATATAGGGATTATTGTTAAAGCAGGAGGACATGGGTGGCCTCCTGCTTTTGTGTTTGTTATTTTAGTCTGTATACTCTGGCCTCGTATGGTTGGAGGTCAAGATGTGTGAGCGGTTCGTGTGGTGAAACTTCGTAGTTGTTGAGCAGCAATTGATCATGTGCGAAGGTTATCCCCTCTGCTCCGTGGAACGTTGCCTGTTCGGTGGAGAGGTTCGTGATCACGATGACTTTGTCCTCCACCAAGTTATCTTCTGTGTTAGAATGCTCTGCCTCTCTTAACAAAGTACGCGTATAGGCATAGATTTGCGGGTGTTCTCTGTCAATGAGGTCGTAACGGCCGTAGGTGTAGACAGGGTTCGATTTTCTAAGCCCAATCATAGTCTGATAGAAATTAAGTATCGAGCCTGAATCAGCTAATTGAGACTCCACATTAATCCGACAATAATTCTCGTTTATCTTTAACCAAGGCTGGCCTGTTGTGAAGCCGGCATTCTCGTCCCGGACCATTGTATCGGGGTGCGAGAGTTGTCGCGGCTCGAGGCCCAAAGAATCGCCATAATTTCCTCGTGGGGAACACCATCCCCAAGCTTATTGTTGTACAGATTGCGGGCGGCAACGTCATTGTAGTCTTCAATGTCCTCGAACTTGACGTTGGTCATGCCGATTTCCTGGCCCTGATAAATGAACGGTGTGCCCTGCATCAGGAAGTACATCGCGGCAAAGGCTGTGGCGCTTTCCCGCCAATATTCCCCGTCATTTCCCCAGGTGGAGACGATCCGCGGTTTGTCGTGATTTTCGATGAACAGCGCGTTCCAGCCTTTGTTCTCAAGTCCCTTTTGCCAGCGTGTCAGCACTTCCTTGAGTTCGATAATATTGAGTTCTTTCTTCTCTTCCACATCCCAGAGGGCCATGTGCTCAAATTGAAACACCATGTTAAATTTTCCACGTTCCGCCCCGACCCAATTGTCAAGATCGTCGGAATGGTTGACACTTACGCCATTTGCTTCACCGACAGTCATGATGTCGTATTTGTCAAAGGTTGCTTCCTTGAGCTCTTGGAGGAGCGGATGAATCCCGTCAACGTTCATCATTTTTGGAAAACACGGTACCGTCTTTAAGCTGTGCGGATTCGGCATGTCGTGCAGGCCTTCTTCTTTTTTAATATGACTGATGGCGTCGACGCGGAAGCCGTCAATCCCTTTATCGAGCCACCAATTAACCATATCAAAGAGCGCGGCCCGAACTTCTTTATTTTCCCAATTAAGGTCTGGCTGTTTGGTGCTAAAAATATGAAGATAGTACTGACCGGTGTGCTCGTCGTATTCCCAGGCTGGGCCTCCGAAGATGCTTTCCCAGTTGTTGGGGGAGCGGTTTTGTTGCCTTGAGCTTGTGCTTCGTTATGTTCATGCCCGTTGTCCTGGGCTTTGATTTTCTTCGTCAAGCGGCTTGCCGTCGCGCCAAATGTACCAGTCCCGCTTTGGTGAGTCGAGGCCAGAGCGCGATTCAATGAACCACGGATGCTCGTCACTTGTGTGGTTAATGACGAGGTCGAGAATAAGCTTCATGCCGCGGCGATGGGTTTCCTCGAGCAGCACGTCGAAGTCGGCCATCGTCCCGAATTCAGCCATTATCTCCTGATAATCACTAATGTCATAACCGTTGTCGTCGTTTGGCGAGTCGTACATCGGGGAAATCCAGATGACGTCGATGCCAAGCTCTTTTAAATAATCCAGTTTTGAAATGATGCCAGGGATATCCCCAATTCCATCCCCGTTAGAATCCATAAAGCTGCGCGGATAAATTTGATAGGCGACTGCTTCTTTCCACCATGCTTTTTTCATATCTCATTCCTCACTGTTTGTTTTTTTGTGGGCGAAGATGTTCTCTATCATTTCTATATTACTCTAGAAGGCTCTAAGTTGTTATTGTGACGATTCGGTTTTCCTTCGTAAGTGTGGTTGACTTTAGCAAACTCGAAATCCTTATGGGCGGATGACCCATATCTTCGCATTTTTATATCCCTATCGTTGCCACGTTTGGTTTTAGTTAAAACCTGCATGGGCGATTTTTCTTGAACGCAGTGAGGCGATTTCTCTATTATGCTATCGTTGCATAATGATTGCGACAGATTGCTTTATTTTTTAAAAATAAAGATTGTTATTTGGCTGAATATGAGTTGGTGGTACGGTGTGGAAGTGTGTGGGGTGCGGGATCGGACCCTTGTTTTTGTTGTTTTAAGAGGGTTTGGTGTTTCCACTATGGCGATGTAACAAATTGTTCATAATACTTTTACGGAATTGTGAATTTGTGACATTAATCACCTTTTGAAGGCTTGTATTTGTTATATTAGCAGTGTAAACAACTTATTTAAAAAAAGAACAAAGGAGTGGTTTTAAATGGTCAAGTTTTTACGAGAAAATACGATTGCAGCAGGCATTTTGACAGTGATTCGTTTATGGCTTGGATATAGCTGGTTGACTGCAGGTTGGGGCAAATTATCAAGCGGAGGCTTTGATGCTTCTGGATTTTTGAAAAATGCGGTAGCGAATCCGGTTAAAGGTCCAGACGGCCACATGGTTTATACCTGGTATGTACATTTCCTTGAAAACTTTGCGATTCCAAATATTGATGTGTTTAACACCATCGTACCGATTGGTGAGTTCTTGATTGGACTTGGTTTAATTCTTGGTTGCTTAACAACAGCAGCAATGTTCTTCGGGCTTGTGATGAACTTCAGCTTCTTCTTAGCTGGTACTGTATCTCACAATCCAACAGATATTTTCTTCGGATTCATCATCTTATTTGCTGGCTTTAACGCAGGAAAATTCGGTTTAGACCGCTGGGTGATCCCATTTATTCGCAAAGCGCTGTTCAAAAATCACGAGCTTGGTGCCAAAAACGCGGCTTAACCTAAATTAACGTTTCAGTCATTCTTACCCTCCCCCCTAAAATAGATTGAACTTACCCTCTGGATACCCAGAGGGTTTCTTTATTACGGTGCAGTAATGGGGGACAGTCCCCCGCTGCTTCTCCGCGGTGCTGTGGCGGGGGACTGTCCCCCGTCGCTTCTCCGCGGTGATGTGTGGGGTGACTGTTTCGGTTTTGGATATGGTTTGGTTTTTTGGTAAATATTAAGTTTGTTTACTTATTCTTATTTTAGGGGCTTGTTTGAATGAATACTTATACGAATGATAATTCGGCTCGGAGATATCGGGCTTACTTGAGTACTTTTGGAAGTACGCAGATTCATCTTCGAAATCCGTATATTATCGCTTGGTGGTCTGCTGCCTTTCCTGGGTTTGGCCATTTGCTAATGTCTAAGTATCTTCGAGGTTTTGTTTTATTTATGTGGGAAGTTATTATCAACATTAAATCGCATGTGAACTTAGCAATGATCTATTCCTTTCAAGGTAAAATTGGCATGGCCAAGGATGTATTAGATACAAGATGGCTCTTAATTTATATTCCGGTTTATCTTTTTGCGATTTGGGATAGTTACAGAACAACCGTTGATTTGAATAAAGTGTCTCTTTTAGCGGAACGGGAAAATCATCAGTTCAATTCATTTAGCATTGGATCAATGGAAATTAATTATTTAGATAAGCGCAAACCTATATTGTCTGTATTTTGGTCACTATGTGTTCCAGGTTTAGGAGAGCTTTATATACATAGAATCATAACCGCTTTTTTTGTTATCATTTGGGCTGTTATTTTTTACTATAATTCCCATGCACTTGAAGCCGTCAATTTGCTTTTTTTAGGGAAAATTCAAGATGCTACTGCTGTTTTAAATAGTGAATGGCTTCTATTCTTACCCTCTATCTATGGATTTTCTATATACGATTCGTATATTAATACTGTTGAAAACAATAAATTATTTGGTAGTGAACAAAAGAATTATTTAAAAGCCAATTATCAAAGTTCCAATTTTACCATCATTAAAGGAACAAAGGTGAATTGACATATGCAGATTTTCTCAACATTTGAACACTCTAATTTTTTGGAACTAGCCATTTCGGAGCTGGAGTTAAGAGGAATACAAAAAGACTACATTTATGCTGTTCCATTAGATAACCGTGTGGAAGAAAGAAAACTTTTTGACACCCTTCACCACGCGGATGGGATCTCCACCATTGATATTGCGATGGCGTTATCAACAGCGTTTTCTGTCATTGGCGCAAGCATCGGTTTTAAACTCAAATGGGGACCCATTTATTGGGGTTTGATTGGGGTCTTTTTGGGATTTTTAATAGGATTTTTTATTAAGCTCTTCATTTTAAAGGAGACGCGCAAGAAAAGACGAGAGCTACGAGGGAAATATTCGGAAGTTATTTTGATCGTCGATTGTAAAGACAGTAAAGCGGAACTGGTGGAAAGAATTCTATGGGACAACTTAGCTATTGGCGTCGCAAAGGTAAAACAAAACCCCTCATAAATACCGTACCCTCTACTGGCGAGATTCCCTGTCCTTTGGCACAGTAAAGCAATGAGGGACTGTCCCCCGCCGCTGTGAAGCTTTGCCGTAGTGGGGGACAGTCCCCCATCACTTTAAAGTGGTTAAGTTTGTTTGCGAAAAAAAGGCCTGGCCGACGGTTTGTTTCCGTTGGCTCAGGCTTTGGATTGTGAGGTTGAATGGGGGAATCATTGATTTTCTGTACTGATGGAAATTAGGAAATTTCATAGGCCTTAGAATGTACTGTACTCGTATTGTGAAGTAAAGCTAAACTACCAGCTTGCGAGCGCGAGCATAGCCAGTTGATGAATAGATTCGCCAATGGAATGGTTCTTTTGTGAAAGAAATTAGCGAGAATAAAAGGGATTTCTGTGTGAGTTCAATTAAGCTTTCCGTGCTGGATTCTGTTCTCGAGCAATAAAGGAATAGCTCTCTTCTTGAAGGGGGAACGCTGCTGGAGCTGCTTCGATTAACGATTGCTCTAACTGGCGAATGCGATTGGATATATCGTCCAACCTTCGATTTGATCGACCAATCATGATGATTAAGCTTTCAATCATGTTTTCTACCTTTGGATTCAGTTCGCGAGAATCTTCGAATTTCAAGCGATCATGCCTCCTCTGAAAAATGTTTCGTGGACCGAGGCTGGACCAAAAACATTATCTACCTACTTTGGGGTGGATTTACATCAACCCCGCTTGCGCTGAAGCTGATGTGGAGATTACATTTTTGCCTGTTCCCATCGTACTGGAAGCGGCGTTCGGTATTGGCTCTGAGTTTGAAGCGCTTTGACCAATGGCGCTCACTGTTCCTGTGCCGTGTATTTGTTCAGACACGGGCGTGGAATTAGAGCTATGCGCGGAACCTGCGGCTGTAACATGTAAAAAATCGGTTCCACTCGTTGGCTCATTCGAAGACACGGAACTCGTCCCGTTCAATGAACCTGCCACAATAGGCGCACCATTGCTAGCACTTGCTTCTGTCGACGATTCAAGGGTTGGAACGGATCTAGATGGATCTGGCGACTGGGCTGTGGTTTGAACGGTACTGGTTGATTTTTTACTAAGGAATTGGACGCTTTCAGCAATGACTTCGGTGACGTAGACACGACGGCCTTCGTTGTTATCATAGTGGCGGGTTTGGATTCGGCCGGTGATACCGACAACTGCTCCTTTTTTGCAATAGAGTGCGGTATTGGCTGCTGTTCTTCGCCACAGGGTGCACTGGACGAAGTCGGATTCGATTTGGCCGCTTTGATTTTTAAATTGACGACTGACTGCAAGGGTAATATGAGTGACGGGAATCCCGTCTGTTGTCATTCGCAATTCTGGATCCTTCGTTAGCCTGCCCACCAGCGTGACCTGATTTATCATTTTTCATCTCCTCTCTTGTTTGATGCGTTCATTTTACCTATTTTTTGCCTGATTCGTAAAATGGTTAAAAATAAAGTTTGGCTGTTAAAAACACGCTCAAACCTCTACTTTGAGTGGAGATACCTCCCATTTCAACGAAGGATTGAGTTTGAAAATTCGAATTTTTGCTTTATTTTACATATTTTTCGACAAATCCGTATTTGGGCTTTCAACTGGGATATGTTATAATTTGGGCAAAATACGAGGGGAGGGTTAAAAATGAAAACATTTAAACTCATTTCGTTAGAGGTGCTTGAAAACGATACGTTCAAGCCTATCGAATTGGTAGACGGGCTGATTATTAACAAGGAAGATGAAAACAATTCTTGGCTTATTGAGGTTTATACTAAGCCAAATCAGACCGATTTTTTTGAAAAAGCACTGCAAAGTCAACAAGACCAAATCATCCGTGTCGTCATCTCCAATAAAGACAATGACCCCGTCTCCTTCCAAATCAAAACACGTTCTGTCAAAAAGTTAGACAAAAATGTTAGCATCATGCTCCATGGAACTTTAAAACGAACATCCCGGAAAAATTATTCAGAAATACTGCTTAAGGACTTACTGGATCAGGGTCTGCACGGCGACACACTGCTGCTCGAATTCAAGGAAAAAATGAAAAACAAGCCTTATTTAACCCCTTCAAAATCCACTTCTTCTAATTAAAATTTTGAAAACGGGTACATATAAGTGCGGTTTACAGAGCTGCTTTTCCTTCATACTGAGAAACGGGCTGCCTTTTTTCTCAAAAAGGTTCAGCCCGCTTTTATTATTCGTCTTTGTTGTCTTTATCCTTAACGTCACGTCTATCTTCAATTAAATCTTCGCCATTACCGTTATTTCGATTAATGTTGTTGTTATTGTTGTTGTTAAACATACCGTTGTCATTGTCATTGTCGTTGTCGTTAAGTATGCCGTCGTTGTCATTGTCGTTGTCGTTGTCGTTGTCGTTGTCGTTGTCGTTGTCGTTGTCGTTAAGTATGCCATTGTTATCGTTGTCTCGATCTAGGATACCATCGCGGTCGGTGCGGTCGTTATCATTATTATCGTTCAGAATTCGATTCCCATCGTTAATACCATCATTATCATTTAAATCCATGTCACCGTTACGATCATCGTCGTACTCATCAACAGATTTAACATCTACATTGTTATCCTCTGGCGGTGGATTATCGTCATCCGCACAACCTACCAATAGAAACGCAGACAGGATTGATCCTCCGATTAAAGCAAATAACTTGTTCTTCATGGATTTTTTACCCCTTTCCTTTTTTTAAAATTGACCTAAAATCACGGGTCTGCAGTTATATTGCCCAAAGTGGAGAATAAAGTTACATCGTATTTTTTCCAAATGAATTACAGGATGTGATTTTTGGGGAGGCTTGTGTTTATGAGGTAATTGAGTGGATTTATCACAGATTTTTATAACAAAAACGGGCATCATATAGATGCCCGTAAATTACGTTTTTGATTGGTGCTCAAATTAACATATTTACGCATTTCAACTATTCTTGTTTTGGTCCGAGTGCGAAGGTCATTTCCAGTTCGCAAGCGACTTCACCGTCAACAGTGGCGATTCCCTTGCCTTTGCCGATTGAGCCGCGAACACGGGTCATTTCAACTTCAAGGCGGAGTTGGTCTCCTGGACGCACTTGGCGCTTAAAGCGACAGTTATCAATGCCACCGAAGAACGCTATACGACCGCGGTTTTCTTCTTTTTTAAGCATGGCAACAGCACCAACTTGTGCTAAAGCTTCAACGATTAAAACGCCAGGCATAACTGGAAAGTCTGGAAAATGCCCGTTGAAAAATTCTTCGTTAGCTGTAACGTTTTTGATACCAACAGCTTTTTGGCCTTCTTCCACTTCCAAGATTTTATCTACAAGTAAAAATGGATATCTGTGTGGGATAATTTGTTTGATTTGATCAATATCTAACATTTTGTGACCTCCTCTTAATATTTGGTACTTATTTATATTGTACTAAAAAAGGAGCGAAAAACAACTTTGTTTTTTGGAGAGGTGAATGAAGTCGAAAATAAGCAGTGTGCATATCGGAAGAATGGCGTGCATATCAGGTTTAACACGTGCATAAGTTTCAAAAGTTGTATCATAAATTTGAAAAGTTGTATCATAAATTTTCCTAAGTCGTGCATATATTTTTAAACTTGTACCATAAACGAATATTAATGAGCATATCGCTCTGAAGATGTGCATTTATATTGGGGACAGTTATTCTTTTTACTCTAAAAAGAGGTATTTTTTAAAAATTCTCCTAGAAATAAGAATAAAAACGCTCAGAACGGCTAAAATGAGTGGCCAATATTAAAAAAAGGAAGAGTTTCCCCTTCCAAAGTTACTCTTTATTGATGATGTCCACAATATGTGTCCAGGTCGATTGTTTTAGGACATCCCAAGCATTGCCGCCACCGATTGTTCCGTATCCTACCATGGCGCCAATAACTAAACTAAAAACCATAGCTAGGAATAAAATAATAATTCTAAGCCAGATTGGAATAAGGCGGATCCGCATACGCTTGCTACTTTTAGTTTCTGTTTCAGATTCCGGCTGCTCAGCTCCCGCTCCAGCATGGCCATGTGCTCGTTCTTTCTTAAGTTGCTCACGAGATTGCGGCGCTACTTGAGCCGAGGATGCATTTCCGTTTGTCTGTTGGTTTGAGGATGCTTCAGCTGTTCCGTTCTGATTCGGCGTTGGTGCTGCTCCTGCTTCTCCGTTGGACTGAGTGGCTTCTACTGCTGATGGCTGGGGCGCAGAACCTTGATCAGCCAACACATTCGTACTAGGATTCCCCTGCTGCCCGGAGGCTTGTTCTTGCACCCCGACACCATGTTCCCCTGCCAGTCCAAGCTCCGCTTTACCATCTGCCCCTGCCTGCTGCACAGAAACCTGTTCTGGCTCCGCATTTCCATTATGCTGCTCTGGAGCTTGGCTGCTGGCGTTGGCCGTTTCCTTTTTTAAGTCGGTTACTACCATTTATTTAAACTCCTTTTGGGAAAATTCCAATTTTCTTATCTTTATTTTATTCTATTATAAGAAAATTTTACGGAAGAAACATCAGGTATTTTTTAAAATAGGGCACAAATTGAATAAAAAGCCCGGTATTTTCTGGTTTATTTCCAAAAAAACACCGGACTATTGTCTTGTTTATCCGAACCGTCTTGATGGGATTTTGTCGATGTTATCTAACATGATCCCTGTACCAATGGCAACGCAATCCATTGGGTTTTCGGCAACGAGTATCGGTACCTTCAGTTCTTCGGCAAGGAGCATGTCGATGCCGTGTAACAGTGCTCCACCGCCAGTTAGAATGACGCCACGATCGATGATATCAGCAGATAATTCAGGTGGCGTGCGCTCTAGCACACTCTTAGCCGCTTGCACGATAACAGCAACAGATTCGCGAAGAGCTGACTCAATTTCAGCTGAGCGAACAGTGATGGTGCGCGGTAAGCCTGAAACCATGTCACGGCCACGAATTTCCATTTCCTCGTCACGAGAGCCTGGGAAAACCGTCGCAATATTGATTTTAATATCTTCAGCGGTACGTTCCCCGATTAGTAGTTTGTATTCACGTTTAATATATTGAAGGATTTCCATGTCGAACTTGTCGCCGGCCATCTTGATTGAAGAAGAGGTTACGATGTCACCCATTGACAGAACCGCAACATCCGTCGTTCCGCCACCGATGTCAACAACCATGTTTCCGCTCGGTTGGAAAATATCCATGCCAGCACCAATTGCTGCCACTTTTGGTTCTTCTTCAAGATAAACCTTTTTCCCGCCGCTTTTTTCAGCCGCTTCCTTAATTGCTTTTTGCTCAACGCTTGTGATGTTCGTTGGGCAGCAGATAAGAATGCGAGGCTTTGATAAAAAGCCTTTTACATTAAGTTTGTTAATAAAATGCTTCAGCATTGCTTCAGTTACATCAAAATCAGCGATAACTCCGTCTTTTAATGGACGAATCGCCACGATGTTCCCAGTGTACGGCCAACCATTCGGCGAGCTTCTTCACCAACAGCTAAAACTTTATTTGAGTTTCTATCAATCGCCACCACAGACGGTTCATTCAATACAATTCCACGGCCTTTAACATGGATTAACACGTTTGCCGTACCTAAGTCGATCCCAATATCCCTAGCAAACATTCCTTTTCGTTCCTCCTTGAAACAATTGGCCAGTTCGAGCTTCTTCAACAGTTGCCTTCACTGCTTTTTCTACGAGCACAGTCTGTCCTAATTTTATATTTTAACATATTTTCTCCAAAATCAATAATAAAATTGTCAATATTAGTATTATTTTTGAGGTTATTTGTCATAATTAGTTGAAAAATATTCATTGACATGATTCTGTTGTGTTTTTTGCTTGTGAATAGCGCAACTCCTGTTGGTTTGGGGACTTTATTTAGGGGATTCGAAGTTTACTTGCGGGTTTACCTGTTTTACTTACCAGAGCGCGGAGTTTACTTACCAAATTACAGAATTTACTTGCCAAAACCCTCGTTTTACTTGCCATCCGTAGTTTTTTACTTCCGTGCACCCTTCCACAACCCACAAGAAAAAAACCAACTTCTCCTAAAAGAGGCTGGTTTGGCTAAGTATTTTCCGTCATCTCCGTTATGTTACTTTCCCTATTTTGCAGGAGGGATTATCCTGGACTTTAACATTGCTGAATCTTGCGTGTGGTTGCATGTTGCCCAGCTATTGAACCGGTTCTTCTTCAAACTCCTCCTTCCAGGTATTTGAGCTTAGTTGCCTCGCCACCGCGGAGGTGCCGAATCGATTTATGATAATCTAAGATTTCTTTCACTTCGTTTGCCAGATCGGGGTTTATCTCTGGAAGTCTCTCTGTCAGGTCTTTATGGACTGTACTTTTGGATACGCCAAACTCCTTCGCAATGACGCGAACTGTTTTCCTCGTTTCCACGATATACTTTCCAATCTTGATAGTTCTCTCTTTGATGTAATCGTGCACACCACTCGCCCTCCCTAAATTTGAAGATGAGAAGCGTGAAATGAGATCCGCTTTACAAAAGCCCTGATGCTGCCATTCCGCACGTGATACTACATGTATTTATCCTGAACTGGTAATTGATCATTTTCTATGCGGCAGAAAGCGTTTACTTTCTGTTATTACGAAAAATAATCATATCTCCAACTAAAATCGCTGCCTGCAAACGACTCCTCACCTCAAACACTTCCTTTGTAAGGTTTGTAACAGTTTATTAGCTAGCGGACGGGAATATGCACGAATTGCACAAACAGGACAAGGTTTTTAGGTATTTTTTCGGATTTTTCTGATAAAATTAGGATATTACGAGTAATTTTGCCCATCGCCAAGCAATTGGAGTGTATTTTCGGGGAGATTTTTGGAAAAATAAATAAGAATTACGCTTTATTATTTTTATGAGACAGCCATACTGTTTATCCTTAAAATATTAATCTCGAAAAAAGTGGTTAGTGGGAAAAATTGTTTGATGGTAAAATTTGGTCGTATTTAGAAAGTGTAAAATTCACTAAAGTTTAGTTGTGATGAAAATTGTATCTTTCGGTAAAAATGCGTTATGCGAAATAAAAGAATCCAAATAAACAGAGCACTCCCGCTAAAATAAAAACCAGCACCCGGGACAGTGTCCGTAGATGCTGGTTTGCACATGAATTAAGAATTCATGCTAGATTCTTTGGAATGGCTGTCTTCAGTGTTGTCACCTGATTTAGAGCCTTCCTCGGAATCAGTTGATTTAGAGTTGTCGTCTTGAGATTTACCGCTGTCATCTACTGATTTTTCATCACTAGATGGGGTAGTCTTCTCATCTTCTGATACTTTTTTGTTATCAGTAGCTTTTTCATCTTCTGATACTGGGCTGTCACCTGTTGCTGCCTTATTCTCTTCCACTTTCGCTTCTTGAAGCGCGCTTAGTGGTTTATTGAAAAATTCGCTTGGGTTTACAGCAATGTTGTCCTTGCGGATCTCGAAGTGCAAGTGTGTGCCTGCTTCTTCGTTATATAAACTTTTTCCAGCTTTTGCAATTGGTTGACCTTGCTCAACTTCGTCACCGGCTTCAACTACAATGTCCGTAACAGATTGATATTGTGAGACAATTCCTTTGTCATGTTCGATCACAATCACGTTTCCAAGTAAGGAATCTTCTTTGACCTCTGTAACCGTTCCACTAATGGATGCTACAACATCAAAGCTTTTTCCATCCTTCATCTTAATGTCGATTCCTTTGTTTGGATGGTACGAATTATTGTACTCTACTAGTGCTGCGACCTGTTCCTCTTTTTTGCCATCATATTCATAGAATGGTTTTTGAATGACGGCTGTTTCTGGACTGCTGACAGGCATGACGAAGTTCTCCATTGCGCGGTTTACTTCGATTGCTGGCTCCTCGTTAAATTTGTTGCCAGAAATGTCTGATGCATTATAATCCAGTTTGTCAGATTCTTTACTGCTTTGATACCAAAGGACTCCAGTTAAAATAATAGCAGCACTTGCAATATAGATTGCTGGAATTACCCAACGCTTTTTGAAAAAGCGCTTTATACTAGACTCCCGAGAAGAAATTTTCTTTTCGTCCTCTCTCATTTTCATCACCTCTGCAATCATTGTGAACCGATTGCGAGAATAATATACATGAGCGTAAAAAATTTTTTTCTGCTTATTTTTCGACAACATCGATTGTTTTATGCATAGGATTTTATAAAATTTTTGTTCGTTTATGGTATTATTTTTCCTATATCCCTTCGCCCGTAAAAATGAACAATAATTTGGAGGCTTCAGATGGTTTTGTGGAAATGGTTATTACGTATTTTACCTGGTTGGTTATATGGTGGCGATTTGGGTGATGTCGAGTATGCCGAGCAATGCGCTGGTGGAGCTGCCGGCCTTGAGCGTCGACCACTTTATTAAGGAATCGCTTCATTTAATTGAGTTCGGGATTTTGTATTGGTTGCTTGTCGTAGCCTGTTTGACGACGGGCCGATTGACAGAGCGGGCAAGTCTTATCTGTGCACTGGTGGCTGCTGCGTACGGGGTGTCGGATGAGATTCATCAATCGTTTTACCCGTATCGCTCCGCGACGATCATTGATTTGGTCAAAGACTGGATCGGCGTATCGGTAAGCTGGTATATTGTGCGCCAAGGTTTTTTTCGCGGAGTGCGGTTTGCTCGTGTTGGGAAATTGTTTAAGAGGTTTCAGGGTTATTTTTCGAAAGAGGCTGTTTAATCCTGAAAAAACGAAGGGCACCCTTGCGTTGGGTTTACATCCAACGTGAGGGTGCCTTTTTTCTGATTCAGGGTGGATAGCCCCTTTCTTGCTACTAGACTGACTATCCATTACTTCTTCGCCGTGATCTGTGCGAGCATCGTGTCGGAAGCCACGACCTCGACGCCTTTGTAGTAATGTTTGACGATATCCTGATAGTTTTTGCCACTTTGGGCCATACCGTTAGCGCCGTACTGGCTCATGCCGACGCCGTGCCCATAGCCTTTCGTGGTAATAACAACATTGTTGCCCTTGACGGTCCAGGTGAAGTCTGACGATTTTAAGCCAAGCTTTTCTCGGATTTCTTTCCCCGTTAGCACCTTGCCGTTGATGTTCACCTTGGCTACACGTTGACCGGCGGTGCGTTTCGTGATTGTACCAACTGACTTTTGGCTCGCTAATTTTACACCAAGCTTGTTTTCAAAGTCTTGAATCGTAAAGATTTTTTGATCGGAATATTTTGGAGAATTCTTATCCCAAGGGCTTTCCACGCTTCTTAAGTAAGGAAAGGAATTAGACCAGTAATCCTCAGAGTTTTCGGTGTAGCCATTGCTAGTGGAAAAAAATGTTGCGGTGATTGGTTCGCCATTAAAGGTTAGGATTTGTCCCGCTGTTTGCTGGACCGCTTCTTTGATTTTTTTAATTTTCCAGCTATAATCCGTTTTCCAAAGGCTCCTCAGCTCGGTTTCGTTTTTGTACACCTGGTGGAGCTCGGTGTCGGCTGTGTCCGCCCCTTCTGGGAGACCAACGTGGTTTTGGCTGACCATTTGCTTAACGATGTATGTTCGAGCGGTTAAGGCCTGTGCTTTTAGTGCCTCCATTTCAAAGTCAGCAGGCATTTCCGCGGCAACAACCCCAACAACATAGTCCTCGAGTGGTAGCTTCTCCATTGCTTGAGACGCGGTGCGGTAGACGGCAACTTCAACACCAAGGTCGGTCGTTGGTTGTTGCGGTTGGCTTGTTGCTTGTTGTGTTGGTGTTTCCGTTTTCCCCTTTGTGAGCTTCTCGCCAAGCATTCCGCTCGCCTCATCCCCTTTAAACGGAAGCACTAGTAAAGTCGGTACTAGAAGTGTTATAGCAATAAGCAATGCGGTTCCTACGATGTAAACTTTGACCTTTGTCATGTACGAAGCCTCCATATGAAAAGTAAACGCAAGCGGTGGCTCCTCTCACTCTTAAAATGGCTGTACTCCTACGCTTTAACACAGTGCAATAGCGGGGGACAGTCCCCCAGCACGGTAGCGAAGCACAGCAGTGGGGGACTGTCCCCTCATTGGTGAGGTCCGCCACGTTTCTTTTCATTTTTATGGTGTTGGACAGGCTTTTATGACAGAAAAAGTTACGAAGATGCGACGAAATTTGGAGGAGTGTGAAGTGGTGCGTTGGCGCCGTTGAATGTTTATCGGCTCTATTTCTTAGTTTATCGACCTTATTTCGAGATTTATCGGCCCTATTTGGATTTTATCGACCTTATTTCATGTTTTATCGGCCAAAGTGGACAATGTCACAACCTGGCCATAGTTAAGGCGCTACAATGCACTTCAGCGAAGCACAGACTACCACTCGCCTGTACCACACCAACCCAACACAAAAAACCGAAGCTGATCAATCCAGCTTCGGCGGTAGGGCGACTTTGTTTGTTAATAACAAGGAAAATAGCTCATTTTCCCAACATAAATAAATTAAGCGTTCAAATCAGAAACGATCGTTTCTGTAACAATGCTGTGCTCTTCCTCAACCACACGCTCGATGTCTGCGCCAAGCAATGCAAGTTTTTCATGGAAGTTCACATAACCACGGTCAAGGTGTTTCAACTCGGTCACGCGTGTCACACCTTCTGCAACAAGACCTGTTAAAATTAATGATGCAGCTGCACGTAAATCAGTTGCAGCAACCTCGGCACCTTGAAGATCGGATGGACCATTCATAATAACAGAACGACCCTCAATCTTTATATCGGCATTCATGCGACGGAATTCTTCCACATGCATGAAGCGATTTTCAAATACCGTTTCAGTGATCATGCTCGTACCGCGAGCACGTAATAGCAATGCCATCATTTGTGACTGCATATCAGTTGGGAAACCTGGGTGTGGCATCGTTTTGATGTCGACTGGCTTCAATACATCAGGACCAATTACACGGATTCCTTCTGCCTCTTCAATCACATCAATACCCATTTCTTCCATTTTGGCAATCAAGGAAGTTAAATGCTCAGGTACTGCATTTTGAACGAGGACATCTCCACCGGTAATGGCAGCTGCGACCATGAACGTGCCTGCCTCAACGCGGTCAGGTATGATTGTGTGGTCGGCACCAAATAAGACGTCAACACCTTCGATTCGGATTGTTCCTGTACCAGCACCTCGAACCTTCGCACCCATTGCATTTAGGAAATTAGCAAGGTCAACGATTTCCGGTTCCTTTGCTGCGTTTTCGATGACAGAGGTTCCCTTTGCAAGAGTGGCTGCCATCATGATGTTTTCCGTTGCACCAACGCTTGGAAAATCAAGATATATTTTTGCACCTTTTAAGCGATCTCTCACTTCGGCTTCAATAAAGCCGTTTCCAACCTTAACTTTTGCTCCCATTGCTTCGAAGCCTTTTAAATGCTGGTCAATCGGACGAGATCCAATTGCGCATCCTCCCGGTAGGGCAACCCGAGCACGGCCATTTCGAGCCAACAATGAGCCCATAACTAATACTGACGCACGCATTTTTCGAACGTATTCGAATGGTGCTTCTTCTTTTAATGTATTTGACGCATCTACAATGACTTGATTATTGTTAAACTCTACTCCTGGCGTTTAAGAAACGTAGTACCTCGTTGATTGTATATACATCGGAGAGAGCAGGTACATCACGAATAATGCTTTTTCCGTCACTTGCTAATAATGTTGCAGCGAGCACAGGCAAAACGGCATTTTTTGCCCCTTCAACTTTAACGATACCGCTAAGCCTATTTCCGCCGCGGACGATGATTTTTTCCAAAGTGTATTCCCCTCCGCGTCCATTTTCTCTATATTAATATTCAATGGTTATGATTGGTGTGCCAACTACTAGTGTTGTCTTTGCGCCCATTCCTTGTGTACGTAGGGCTAATTGAATGTTCATGCTGTCTTCATTACCTTCTAGCGATTCGGAAAATAATGATGAACGAGCCGAAACGGAAATAAATGAGTCTTCATTTAACGCTTCAATTTCCTTCGCATCAAATGCTGTCAATAAACCGTTCATAGTAGCAGACAAAGTCGTTCTCATCTTATCATCTATTTCCGCCTTTATACAAGAGAAAATTATCGGTTTTTCTCGAAAAATATTCGAAAAGGTAGAAGATAACCCAGATTTAAGGAATTCATCTGTATGCTCTGTCCATTTTTTTCCTTTGATTTCATAAATAGCATACGCCTGGGTGCTTTGCTTTGTGTGGGTCGAAACAATTTTGATGCTCTCTTGATGAGTAGATTGGTCTGGGGAAAGGGCAGTTACCTCCCAATGCTGTTCATTACTTGATTCCGTCCAAACCCATGTTGGAAATTGTTTCTTCAAGGTGCTCACATATTCTTCTAAATCCTTTGACTGCTTTATGTCAGTCAGCTTTTCTCTTGCATGTATAGTCCATTCATCGACTTCAATGTCCTTGCCTTGCAAACGATCCGCCAACTTGATTAAATCACTCGTCTCCTGCGGATTGGTCGCACTAGTTGGACGATTCCCGAATTGCATAAGAATAAAACAAATAATAGTTAAAATTACCAATTTATTTATATTGTGTTTCATCTCTCTAACTCCTCTCCATACTTACATTGTTACCTGAAGAGAAGCTTGCATACTAGGGAATTGTCGTCACATTTTGACAAGTTCATTTTCGAGTGTTTTTTAACCCGTGCGACCATCATTTATTTTCCATTATTTTGAAAAATAAAGATTATGGTACGCAATCGATCAGCGGATTACTCTTGTTTGAAATTTAAACTCTCACTTATGTCTTCAAGCTCTATGTCGTTTCCAATCTTAACTCCGTCATTATGTAAGATAAAAAACAACACCAAAAAGAATTGTACTTAAAATTCAACCTTTTGGGAACATGTAGGAAGACCTATATTTTTTCCAAAAGTGTCAGATCTTCACTAAATGCTGTCTTGGCGCGTTTTATGAGCCTATGAGCCTTCATGCCTATTTTGTGAACAATGTAACATGACGGTTGATGATGTTCCTCTCGCCATTTTTGATATCCTCATCATCCCCTTACTGAAACATTAATGGTAATTGCTGCGACCATAAAAGGTAATCCAGGAAAAAATTACTTACAATAGAACCGAGTACAATTGATAATATTATGTATAGTACTCTTGCTTGGATTACGTGATTTTTCCGGATGATTTTCTCGATTGACAGCGCTTGAATCGCCCACCACGCCACACCGATAAACACCAAATGAGAAATAATACTTAGTAATGCTTGCTGTCCAAACTCCGTTACCATTTTTCTAACTTCCCCCTCTTGCATGTTCCTACACCGTGTTATTAGACCAGTTGCTTATGATAAAGGTTTCAAATCCTTCTAAGATGGTATGTTGAAACTTAATTGTTATGACCAGATTTGTTAGGCATTTAAAAACCACCTTATGATCGCTTGCTGCGGGTAAGGTGGTTCTCTGTGTTTGCTTTTATAGTTCTTCTACTAGCTCGTGAATTTCTACGATGGTCCGTTCTTCTAATTGTGGGTCTCGTAAATGAACGGTCGCTGTTCTGCCGTCTTCGTTAAGGCCATCTATCCAAACGGACACCCCATTATATTTTACATCAATTTCTGCCGAAGATGATAGGATTTGCTTTACTCTTTTTGCGTCCATTTTGTTAACTCCCCTTTTTTGCTGATTTTTTATCGAATCCGTTCTAGTTTTTGAAGGTTGGCGAGTTTTATGTATGGATTTTATGGTGATTTTCTAAGAATGTGGGAGCTATTTAGGATTTGAAATGGAAGGGAACTGAGGTTATCGACCCTATTTGAGGATTTATCGGCCCTATTCTGTATTTTATCGGCCCTATTTGAGATTTATCGACCTTATTTTGCATTTTATCGGCCAAAGTGCACATTGTCACACAACATTTTGTCCATGGCCAGTCTTCTTGAGAAATCGATTCCTCAAGAACACAAAAAAGAAAGGGGCAACCGTACGCACCCTTTCTTTCTAAAACCCCTTTATGTTTACCGTAAAATCTTCAAAACCCCAAGAATTCCTTTGTTCGTATCCTAATCTTAACCCATTTGCTTAATAATTTCCATTTTTACAACTCGAAATTCCAATAACTTATTGGAAGAAATCTCCGAAGTTCTTGAATTGAGCATCGATGAAATCGTAGGCTGTATCTGGTGCCACCCCTAGCACCAGTGTGCCAATGACACACAGAACGATGACAACGCCAACTCCGACCGGCACACTGAATCTTCGGCGCCGCGTCGCCGCCTTCGGCTGGGCGGAAGAACATTTGCGTCATGATACCGAAATAGTAAACGTATGAAACAACTGTCGCAGCGATCATAATCGAAGCCAAAACATAATGTGCCGGCTGATCGACTAAAGCGCCCATGAAGATGTTTAATTTACCGATAAAGCCTGCCGTTCCCGGAAAACCAGCGAGCGACAGAATCGAGATTCCCATTGCTACCGCCAAGAACGGTGAGCGACGATATAAGCCTGCAAATGCGCTGATGTCCTCATGCCCTTTGCCTGCAGTCACTAATTGAATAATAGCAAAGGCGCATAAATTCATGAATAAATAGGCAGTCAAGTAAAACCACATAGCGTTGAACATAAATTGCAAGGTTACAAAGGTAACTAATAGGTAACCCGCGTGGGCGATACTTGAGTATGCCAGCATCCGCTTCACATTGCGTTGACGGAGCGCCACGACGTTTCCAATAATCATCGTCGTAGCAGCCAGGAAGGCAATGTAATCCTGAAGCTGATAGAAGATCGGCATCGAGCCTGCCCCTTCAGTTGGAATACGGACAAAAATCATTAAGAACATCCGAGCCAGCAAAACGAAGCCCGCTGTTTTCGAAACGACACTCAAGAAAGCCGTAACTGGTGTTGGTGCCCCCTGGTATACATCTGGTGCCCACATATGGAACGGTGCAGATGCAATTTTAAAAGACAGTCCAACGAATACTACAAAGAACGATAAACCAAGTAAATAAACGATTTGCGTATCAGCAACCGAGCCTGTTGCAGCAGCGATTGCCATTAGGTTGGTTGAGCCAGTTAAACCATAGACGTAGCTTAACCCAAATAACGTAATGGCCGTGGAAATACTACCATTGATGATGTATTTCATGGCTGATTCGTTTGATTGTAAATTTTTCTTCTTCATTCCGGCGAAAATATAGGAAGAGATTGATAGCAATTCAAGACCAACAAACATCGTGATGATGTCGCCACTTGAAGACATGATCATCCCGCCTAATAAGGCCGTTAAAAATAAGTAATAAAATTCTCCTCTGTATTCCTCAAGTCCCTCTTTTGTGTTGTCGCTAATCGCTAAAATCAGCACAAGTGCTGCGCCTCCAAGCATTAATAGCTTGAACGCTTTTGCGAATCCATCAAGACGGAAGGTGTCATACAGAATCGAGGTTAATTCTTTATCAAATAAACCTGCTAACGAAATCATTGCAAGTAAGATACCGGCAACGCCAAACCAGCCGATATTGCGGCGGTCAAAGCTTTTTGGCATAAATAAATCAAGCAGTGACATGATTGTGGCCACACCTAAGATGATGAATTCAGGAGCCATGATTCCCCATTCAAATGATAATAAAGTATCTAAGTCCATCCTTCATCACCCCCCTATCCCTTGCATGATCGTCTTTATTGTATGTTGGAGCGGTTCGCTTAACAGTGACGGATACACACCGATCAGCACAATCAGACCCATTAACGTGAGTACTGGAATCATTTCAACTGCACGTAAATCTGTGATCCCCGCGAATTCTCGCTCTGCTTTTCCGAAAGTCATGCCAAGCACTGCGCGAAGCAAGTAAACCGCGGTCATAATGATACCAATCGTACCAACTGCAGCTAGCACTGGCATTTCCTTGAACAAGCCCATGAACGCCATAAATTCACTAACGAATCCTGACATTCCAGGAAGTCCAAGCGATGCCATAGCACCTGCTAGTAAAAATCCTGCCGTAATTGGCATTCCCTTTGCTAGTCCACCTAAATTATTGATGGTCGTCGTATGCGTTCTTTCATAGATGACCCCAACAAGGAAGAAGAGCAGCGCTGAAATTAACCCGTGCGATACCACTTGAAAAATAGCGCCTTGGATACCGGCCTCATTTAATGCACCAAGACCGATTAACACGATTCCCATGTGGGAGATTGACGAGTAAGCTAGTACCATTTTGAAATCCGATTGGATAAACGCTAAGTAAGCGCCGTATAACAGGTTAATGACTCCGAGAACGGCAAGAATACCGGCAATTTCCTCGAATTGGTCTGGGAAAATCCCCATCCCGAAGCGAATCAAACCGAATGCTCCGATTTTTAACAAAATACCAGAGTGAATCATAACGATTGATGGCGGTGCTTCCACGTGAACCTTCAGCATCCAAGTATGGAGCGGGAAGATTGGCAGCTTGACCCCAAACGCAACAACTAAGGCGATGAGCATTCCGAACTTCGCTGCATCGGAAATCGGTGCAATCAACTCACCTTCATTGTTCATGAAATATTTTAATGCTTCGATATTGGATGTACCTGTGCGAGCGAACAGAATCATAATCACGATTAACAGGATGGCTGAGCCTAATCCGTTATACACTAAGAAGCTGTACGCTGCTTTTTCTTTGTCAAAATAACCCCATTTTCCGATTAAGAAGAACATTGGTACCAATGTAATCTCAAAGAAAATGAAGAACAAAATTAAGTTTTGAGCCGTAAACACACCGAGCATCCCTACTTCAAGCAATAGGAATAGCATAAAATAGCCTTTCCATTCTTTTTTAATATGAATAGAGGCTAGCGCAGCTAAGCTGGCAACGACTGCTGTTAACACGACCATGATTAATGAAAATTCATCGACTCCCAATTCATAATCGACGCTATAGATAAACTCATCTTTAAAACGACCGAATTGGACCCAATGCACCTTTTCCGCCAATAGCGCAAGATTCGACCCGGCACGATATTGGAAAAAGGCAACCAGTGCAAAAACAGCTGCAGGTAGGGTTGCGAGAAAGCCAATCAGCTTAATCGTGTCCTCCTTATGTTTTGGGATGAGCGCCAAAATAGCAATACCTAGTAACGGGGAGAATACTAAGATGGATAAGAAATTTTCCATATTCATTATAAGTACCCCCCTGTCAGAGCAAAGATGACCACTAGTATCGCGAGGCCAACAAAGGCCACTGTTCCGTACATTTGAATTTGTCCCGATTGAAGCTTAGCTCCTGTTTTACCAAGCGTTCGGACTGTGCCAAGCACTAAATTGATGATTCCTTCTACAAGGAAGATTTCAATGATTTTAAAGAGCTGACTGATCCATTTTGTCGCGTAAACGACTGTCAGTTGATACAGTTCATCGATATAGTATTTGTTGTATAAAATGTTGTAGATCACAGGAATGCGAGTTGTTATCCAATCGCGTGACAGACTGCGTTTTCCATATATCATCCACGCTAGGAAAATCCCCGCTAATGAAACGAGAGTTGCGACAAGCATAATCCAAGCAGGACCTTCAATATGTCCGTGGCCTAGAGCTTCGTTTCCATCTGTGAGCCAATCGCCAAGGAAGGTTCCGAACCATGGTGTGTTCACATAACCAGCAATAACGGCTAACACCCCAAGAACGATCATCGGGAACGTCATAACAGACGGTGACTCATGAACGTTTTTCAGTTCACTGCGTGCCTGCCCTGCAAAAACCATGAAGAACAAGCGGAACATATAAAATGCAGTAAAGAATGCAGCAATAACTGCGAGCCAGAACTGTACGACATTTCCACTTTCCCAAGCCGCAATTAATATTTCATCCTTACTGAAAAATCCTGAAAATAACGGCACACCACTAATTGCCAGTGTTCCGATTAAGAATAACGGACCTGTCAGCTTAAGCTTTTTCCAAAGTCCGCCCATCTTTTCAATGTCCTGTGTATGAACAGCATGAATTACGCTTCCGGCTGCTAAGAATAGCAAGGCTTTAAAGAAAGCGTGGGTCATCAAATGGAAGACTCCGGCAACATAGCCTGCCGAGCCGAGCGCGAGCATCATATAACCGAGCTGGCTGACGGTTGAGTAAGCGAGCACTCGCTTGATATCTGTTTGTACTAATCCGATGCTAGCGGCAAAAATGGCGGTGATCGCCCCTATTGTCGCAACGGTTAACATCGCTGTTTCGCTTGCATTAAAGAGTGGGAAAAGTGATGCCACTAAATAAACCCCAGCTGCAACCATCGTTGCGGCATGGATTAATGCTGAAACAGGTGTCGGACCTTCCATCGCATCTGGTAACCAAGTGTGAAGCGGGAATTGACCGGATTTACCGACCGCTCCAACAAAAATGAGAATCGCCGTTAGCGTTATCATTCCGTTTGAAACGACACCCTCTTCTACTGCTTTAAAAATTTCATCGTATTCGAAGCTGCCAACCTGCCAGAATAACAGAATCATTCCGATTAGTAAGCCGACGTCCCCGATCCGGGTCATGATAAATGCCTTTTTGGCTGCGGCCTTTGCCTCTTCCTTGTAAAAATAAAAACCGATTAACAGGAAGGAACCAAGACCAACGAGCTCCCAGAAAATATACGTTTGTAATAAATTGGGCGAAAGAACCAATCCAAGCATCGCAAACGTGAACAAACCTAGGTAAGCGTAGAAAACCGAAATTCGGTCATCTCCGTGCATATAGCCTTTTGAGTACGTATGTACTAGTAAACTGACAAGCGATACGATTACTAGCATTAATGCATTTAATTGATTCACTTCAAAACCCGCTGTTATCTGAGTATCCCCGAACGAAAGCCAGGTGGCCTCGCTCTTAAATGTTGGTGCAGTAAAGCGTTCAATAAGCACCAATAAAGAGTAAATGAACGTGGCCAATGTTAGTAAAATTCCAATATAGGCACTCGCTTCTTTCAGGCGTTTGCCAATAAGAAGTAGGATTATAAACGATAAAAGCGGGAAAAGCGGTATGATCCATGCATTCTCCATCAATATCACATTCCCCTTTTTTAAACGCGTTTAATATGGCTTTATGTTTGCTACGCCACGCGTCTGATTGAGGCCCGCCAAGTGCGGGTCATGAGCCTTGCCGCAGGTCGCGGACTTTATATTACAAAATTCGCGGTTTTAGCGAAAAAGATTTTTAGTTCTTCATCGTGTTCATTTCGTCGATGTTGACGGTTTTCTTATTGTGATAGAGTGCGATGAGAATTGCCAGTCCAAGAGCAGCCTCAGCTGCAGCTACGGCCATCGCGAAAAGAGCAAAAATTTGTCCGTCAATCGATGGGATGACCCCAAATTTACTGAAGGCGACAAGATTGACGTTGACGGCGTTCAGCATGAGTTCAATTGAGATAAGGACGATAACGGTGTTTCTCTTTGATAGTGCACCGTACAGGCCGATACAGAAAAGAATTAATGCGAGTGTTAAATAAACGGAAATGCCCATTTATTTGTTCGCCTCCTTTTCGTCGTCTTTTTTAGCAAGGACGATAGCGCCAATTAATGCGACTAAAAGGACGACAGATGTGACTTCAAATGGAATCACGAATCGAGAATAGAGCGCCTTACCAATTTGCTCCGTATTTCTGTCGTGCAGAGCAATATTCGATTCGGGGAACTCCAGGTTGTAAATACCGAAATAAAACGCTGCCGCAAAGCCGACGATTCCGAGGAATAGTAAGAATTTGCGAAAGCCTCCTTGTTTCGGTTCTTCAACGTGGTCATGCTTTGTGAGCATGATTCCGAACATCATGATAATCGTGATGGCCCCTGAATAAATCAGGACTTGGACCCCCGCGACAAATTCTGCAGATAATGTAATATAGATTCCTGCAATACTGATAAAGGTTAATACAAGGGCAAGAACACTTTGAACGACGTTCTTTAGGTTCAGAAGTAGCACCCTGCCGGTTATCGCGACGAGTGCTAAGCCCATAAATGCTACTAGTTCTCCGGTCATGGTTTATTCACCTTCCGAACATTCTCATCGTTTTCATCGAGGTATTCAAGATTTTTGAATAGTTCATCACGACTGTATTCGGCTAGCTCAAAGTTATTCGTCATGATAATTGCCTCGGTTGGGCAAACCTCGGTGCATAGATCACACAAAATGCAAATTTCAAAATTGATGTCATATGTGTCAATGATTTTCCCTTTTTTCGTTGGATCCGGGTGTTTTTCCAGGTTAACTGAATACAGTCTGTCGGGCAAATCGTGGCACATTGATTACATACGATACATTTTTCCGGATAAAATTTTTGAATGCCTCGAAATCGATCCGGGAGCGGCAATGGCTCGTTTGGATAGTCATAGGTTAACTTATCCCTCGTCAGGTTTTTTAGGGTATATTTCAAGCCTTTCGCTAATCCAAGCATGTATGTTCACCCCTTTATTATTTGGCACACTTACATGTTGATTTCCGCTCCGGATACTCCCTTTCCGCGGGGCGGGCGGTGAGCCTCCTCGGCGCTTTGCGCCTGTGGGGTCTCACCTGTCCCGCTGCTCCCGCAGGAGTTGAGCACCCTCCGCTCCAATCAACATTATGTGGCTGGGCTCAAGTTCGAGCATATTTTTGGATGCGCTCACTCATTTAATGCCCTACACTTCTTTATTTTTAAAAAAGTTTAATTAATTCTTTAAATAACGCTGTTAGGAATATGTTTGCTAGTGCTACTGGCAGTAGGACTTTCCAGCCGAATTCCATTAGTTGGTCAGCACGGACACGTGGGAAGGTGCTGCGAATCCATAGTAGGAAGAAGACAACGAATGTGAATTTGAGCGCAAACCATACTGCACCTGGAATAAAGCCCAGGAATGGCAATGGGAGCCAGCCGCCTAGGAATATAGCGGTGATGAGTCCTGACATCGCAAACATATAAACATATTCTGTGAGCATGAAGAATGCCCAACGGAAGCCTGAGTACTCGGTGAAATAACCTGCTACAAGTTCGTTTTCGGCCTCTGGAAGATCGAATGGTACCCGGTTAAGCTCAGCGACAGCAGCAATCACGAAGACAATGAAGGCCACTGGCTGTAAAAGGATGTACCAGCCATTTTGCTGTGCGGCAATAATGTCGTTTAAGTTTAAGCTTCCTGAAAGGAGAATCACTCCTAGAACAGACATAACGAGCGGAATTTCGTATGAAATCATCTGAGCCGCAGCTCGCATTCCTCCTAATAAGGAGTATTTATTGTTGGAGGCCCAGCCCCCTGTTAAAATCCCAACGATGGTCATGCCGGATACTGCTACGTAGTAGAGTAGCCCTATTCCGATATCAGCAAACTGAAGTTTGTCGGTGAAGGGAATGGTTGCAACGACCATAAACGATGGTGCAAAGGCGATGACTGGTGCCACGATAAATAATGGTTTATCTGCTAGCTTTGGGATTGTATCTTCCTTAATTAATAGCTTTAATACGTCGGCTATCGTTTGCAATAGACCGAAGCGCCCACCCAGTTGGTCTGGCCCTTTCCGTAATTGCATGAAGCCCATTACTTTCCGTTCGGCTAGGATGGCGTAGGTTACGAACCCTAGAATAACTAAAAGTAAGATTGTTGCTAAAAGGAAGAAGATACCGAAATTCAGCCAACCTGGACTGGAATATAAAAGTTCCTCGACCATTAGCCGTCCACCTCCCCGAGGACAATGTCAATCGCACCTAATATAGCAATTAAGTTTGAGATGTTCTCGCCTTTTAATAATTTTGGTAGAATCTGTAAATTATAGAATGATGGTCTTCTGAACTTTAAGCGGTACGGTTCTTTTTTCCCATCACTTGCAATATAGCAGCCGATTTCGCCACGTGGCGATTCGATTCTAACAAATCCTTCTCCTTTTGGTGCTTTAATGATCTTTGGTACTTTTGCAAGGATTTCACCCTCAGCTGGGAATTGTTCCACAGCTTGCTCGAGAATTTTTAAAGATTCTTCGATTTCTTCTAGGCGCAGGAAGTAACGGGATAAGCAATCCCCTTCTGTGCGAACGGGTACGTCGAATTCAAAGCGGTCATAGATTGAGTACGGCTCATCTTTACGAAGATCCCACTTCACGCCTGTGCTGCGTAGATTGATGCCGCTTAAGGAGTAGTTTAGTGCGTCTTCCTTCGTATACTTCCCGATTCCTTTTACACGGTTAATGAAGATTTCGTTCCCAGTTACAAGGTCATTATAGCCGGAAAGCTCTTGGCGCATATAAGGAATGAATTCTTTTACCTTTTCAATCCAACCTTCTGGAGCGTCCCATTTAACCCCGCCAACACGCATATAGTTAAAGGTTAAGCGAGCTCCTGACAGCTCTGTTAGCATATTAATAATCATTTCCCGCTCACGGAAGGCGTACAAGAATGGACTTGTTGCCCCTAGGTCGAGCAGGAATGTTCCCCACCAAACTAAGTGACTGGCAATCCGATTAAGTTCCATTACAATAACCCGCAAGTATTCTGCGCGTTCCGGAATTTCTAATCCCATCATCGTTTCTACAGAATGAACAAGTACATAGTTATTCGTCATGGCGGACAAATAGTCCATGCGGTCCGTATACGGAATAATTTGTGTATATTGTAGGTTTTCAGCTAGTTTTTCGGTTCCACGGTGTAAGTATCCAACGACTGGTATTGCCTCGGTAATCTTTTCCCCGTCAATTTTTACGACTAATCGAAAAACACCATGGGTACTTGGATGCTGTGGACCGATGTTCAACATCATTTCTTCAGTACGTATCATTGTTTATACCTCCACATCATATTGTTCATAATCTTTGCGGAGTGGGTACCCTACCCAATCCTCGCCAAGAAAAATACGATGGAGGTTTGGATGCCCAAGGAATTTGATGCCTAATAGGTCGTATGCCTCACACTCAGGCCAGTCTGCACCTGCCCAAAGCGGTTGAAGCGACTCGAGCTCAGGCTGGTCGCGGTCGATCTTTACTTTTAAAGCGACTGATTGCCGGTTTTTATATGAATAAAGATGGACATACACTTCCATATGGGTTTCAAAATCCGTGCCATGCAGTTCTGATAAATAATCGAAACCAAGCTGTTCGTTGTATTTCAGAAACTGCGCTACTTTAAAATAAGTATCTCGTTTAGCGACTAATGTCGGTACATCTTTGGAAAGCTTATTAATATAAGAATCTTCTAAAACCTCATTACCAAGGTGTTCTTCGATGACACGTACATATTTATCAAGATACTGTTGGTTTGGTGATGGTTGTTCTACTTGTGCTGGCGCTGCATCTGCTGTAGCACCGGCTGTTGCTCCAGCGGCTTTCGCTTTTGCAGCAGCGGCAGCTTTTGCCTTCGCTTTGGCAGCGGCGATCGCTTTCGCCTTTTCATCGTCTCCTGAGGCATCGGCAACGCCTGCTCCTCCAGCCTTTGCAGCGGCTGCGGCCTTGGCTTTGGCGGCGGCTGCGGCTTTTGCCTTGGCGGCTGCAATAGCTTTCGCTTTTTCATCATCGGTTGCTGCACCTGTATCGGTTCCGGCGGCTTGTGCCTTTGCTTTGGCTGCAGCTGCGGCCTTGGCTTTTGCAGCGGCGGCAGCTTTTGCCTTGGCGGCGGCAGCAGCTTTGGCTTTGGCTTTCGCATCATCTGTAGACGCGCCAACTTCTTCAGGCTGTGGCTCGCTCGCTTGTTCTGCCGCTTTTTGCTTTGCTAGTGCAGCGGCTTTCGCCTTCGCAGCTGCGGCGGCTTTCGCTTTGGCGGCGGCTGCGGCTTTGGCTTTCGCATCTGCCCCGTCTGAGCTTGCTGCTGGCGTTTCGGCCTCTAGTGCTTCCTTGGACTCAGTAGCTTGCAGCTCGGACGCTTGTTCTGTCGCCTTTTGCTTTGCTAGCGCAGCGGCTTTTGCCTTTGCTGCTGCGGCGGCTTTCGCTTTCGCGGCGGCTTCTTTTTTAATTGTCTCTATATCTTTTCCCCGCTCATCGATTACAGCACCTTCTTCCCGGTTTTAGCCTCGTAGCGGATCTTCTCTTTTAATTTATTAATTCCATATATAAGTGCCGCAGGATTTGGCGGGCATCCTGGAATATACACGTCAACTGGAACAATTTGATCGACACCTTTAACAACAGAATAGGATTTCACATACGGTCCCCCTGCAGTTGCACAGGATCCCATAGCAATCACCCATTTTGGCTCAGGGATTTGATCATAAAGTCGACGCAGGATTGGCGCCATTTTCTTTGTAACAGTTCCGGATACGATCATACAGTCTGACTGACGCGGTGATGCACGAAAAATTGTTCCAAATCGGTCTAAGTCATAGGCTGCAGAGCCAGTTCCCATCATTTCGATGGCACAACAAGCCAGACCAAATGTCATTGGCCATAGCGAATTACTCGTTGCCCAAGCTTTGACCTGTTCGAGAGTTGTAAAAAACACAGTCCGTTTGATTTCTTCCATTTCTTGAGGTGAGATGTCTTTTAAACTTAAATCCATTTGAGCACCTTCTTTTTCCACGCATAGATGAGGCCAATTAGAAGCATAATGACAAAAATCATCATTTCAATTAGTGCAAAAATCCCTAGTTTTTCATAAGCTACTGC
Source organism: Bacillus sp. T3 (assembly GCF_033449965.1). Taxonomy (NCBI): domain Bacteria; kingdom Bacillati; phylum Bacillota; class Bacilli; order Caryophanales; family Bacillaceae; genus Bacillus; species Bacillus sp. T3. The sequence continues at coordinate 381,447 of NZ_CP137761.1, read as the reverse complement.
CCACGGATACAAGAATACAGTTTCCACGTCGAAAACCACAAACATTAATGCAAAAATATAATAGCGGACATTAAATTGGACCCTTGCGTCATGGAAAGGGTCTAGACCACTCTCATATGTAGTGTACTTTTCAGCACTTGGCTTGTAAGGGCGAACGAATCTCCCAATTGTCAAAGCCACAACTGGCAGTAGCACTCCTAGACATAGAAACACAAAGACAATCAGATAATTATTCTGATACAAGTTGAGTAAATCCATGTCCATACCTCCTATGTCATAAAATTTTCATACTTTTTTCTTTTTTTGTAACCGATAACATTATATCACTGTTACAATTTTGTGTCGATTAAACGCTAACTAAAATTGACAATTGCTTTTCATGGTACATCATAACATTTTTTGTGGAGTTGTTAACCATTTTTGGTCTTTTTATTCAAAATTTCTCAATAGAAGGAATTTTTGATTAGCTTTAGTATGATGAAGCTAGGTTTGGCTGTTCTTGCGGACACTTTTGCTGTTTTCTCTTCTATTTTGTCCGCTACAGCTGCTCTTGCGGACTTTTCGGATGCTTCCCCCTCTGCTTTTGTCCGCTCCACTAACCTTAGCGGACATTACTTATTTAACCCCACAAAAAAACACTCCTCGAGAGCTCGCTCGGGGAGTGTTTTGGTTTAATACTCTTAAAATTTACCTTGTGCAACAGTGATACGGTTGATGGCACGCTTAAGTGCAAGCTCAGCGCGACGGAAATCATTTGATTCTTGTTTCTGATCGCGTAAACGCTGCTCTGCACGTTCTTTTGCACGAAGGGCACGTTCGACATCGATGTCTTCAGCTTTTTCCGCAGACTGCGCTAGAACAGTTACTTGGTCTGGGCGCACTTCTAGGAATCCACCGTTAACGGCCACAAATTCTGTTTTACCCTCTGTTTTTAAACGAAGGGCTGCAATTTCTAACGGAGCAACCATAGGAATATGTCCTGGTAAAATACCTAGTTCGCCGGCTTTCGCCTTTGAACTAACCATTTCAACATCCTTTTCGTACACCGGGCCATCAGGAGTAACAACATTGACTTTGATCGTCTTCATTTTTTACCCTCCTGGACCGAAATTAGACCTCTACACCCATCTTTTTAGCTGACTCAACGACTTCTTCAATGCGGCCAACAAGACGGAATGCATCTTCTGGAAGGTGGTCATATTTACCTTCTAGGATTTCCTTGAATCCTTTAACCGTTTCTTTAACAGGAACATAAGAACCTGCTTGTCCAGTGAACTGTTCAGCCACGTGGAAGTTTTGAGATAAGAAGAATTGAACACGACGAGCACGAAGTACAACTAGTTTATCCTCATCAGATAATTCGTCCATACCAAGGATGGCGATGATATCTTGTAATTCACGGTAACGCTGTAAAGTTTGTTGTACTTGACGAGCCACTTCGTAATGCTCTTCTCCAACGATTTCAGGTGACAATGCACGAGAAGTTGAAGCAAGTGGATCCACCGCAGGGTAGATACCCATTTCAGAAAGCTTACGCTCAAGGTTTGTTGTTGCATCTAAGTGAGCGAATGTAGTAGCCGAAGCCGGGTCAGTGTAGTCATCGGCTGGTACGTAAATCGCTTGAATTGAAGTAACAGATCCTACGTTAGTAGAAGTGATACGTTCTTGTAATTTACCCATTTCAGTTGCAAGAGTTGGTTGGTAACCAACGGCAGAAGGCATACGGCCTAATAGCGCAGAAACCTCAGAACCTGCTTGAGTGAAACGGAAGATGTTATCCATGAAGAACAACACGTCTTGTCCTTGCTCATCACGGAAATATTCAGCCATTGTCAAACCAGTAAGGGCAACACGCATACGTGCTCCTGGTGGCTCGTTCATTTGTCCGAATACCATCGCTGTTTGCTTGATAACGCCTGAATCAGTCATCTCGTGGTAAAGGTCATTTCCTTCACGAGTACGCTCACCAACACCAGCGAATACAGAGATACCACTGTGCTCTTGTGCGATGTTATTGATTAATTCCTGGATTAATACCGTTTTACCTACACCGGCACCACCGAATAGACCGATCTTACCACCCTTAATATAAGGAGCAAGTAAGTCTACTACTTTAATACCAGTTTCAAGGATTTCAACTTCAGTAGAAAGCTGTTCAAAAGTTGGAGCTTCTCTATGAATTGAATCGCGGCGAGCTTCTGTTGGAATTCCCTCAGCCAAGTCAATTGATTCACCTAAAACGTTAAATACACGTCCAAGTGTAACATTCCCAACTGGTACAGAGATTGGAGCACCAGTGTCAACTACCTCAATACCACGTGTTAAACCATCTGTGGAAGACATGGCGATTGTACGAACTGTATCATCACCTAAATGGATGGCAACTTCAAGGGTTAAGTTGATGGCAACTTCAGATTCGCTACGCGCTTGATTATTGATTGTCAACGCATTATAGATCTCAGGAAGTTGACCGCTTTCGAACTTTACGTCAACAACCGGACCCATAATTTGAAGAACGCGTCCTTTGTTCATCGTTTTCCCTCCTAACATACTCTTAAAACAAAATGAGCCAAGTTGGACTCATGCCTTTTATGGATAAGGGGCCTCATCACATGCCCCTCAGAAAAATTTAGTTTAAATGCTTAGGCTGTCTTTATTTTTTCAAAAAAAGAATGTAGCCTAAACGACTATTGTTTCTATTCTAGTGCTGCTGCACCGCCGACGATTTCAGTGATTTCTTGCGTAATCGCAGCCTGACGGGCACGGTTAAAGATAAGAGTATACGAGTTGATAAGCTCTTTCGCATTATCAGTCGCATTCTTCATCGCTGTCATCCTTGCGGCAGATTCACTAGCTTTACTGTCTAATAGCGAACCATATATTAAGCTTTCAGCATATTGAGGCAAGAGAACGTCCAATATTTCTTCAGCTGATGGCTCAAATTCGTAGGAAGCAAGTTTGGAAGAAGTTGTAATATCCGTTAACGGTAATAGCTTCTTAGTCGTTACTTCTTGAGAAATTGCGCTTAGATAATGGGTATAGTAGACATATAATTCATCAAATGTACCGTCTGAGTACATTCCGACTGATTTGTTTGCAATGTCTCTGATATCTTCAAAAGTCGGTAGGTCAGATACACCTATAATATCAAGGATAACTGGCATACCGCGCTTTACGAAAAAGTCACGTCCCATTCTTCCGATTGCAACGATGGCGTATTCATCGGTCGATTTATGACGTTCCTGGATGGTTTGGTATACAGCACGAAGCACGTTGGAGTTATAGCCTCCACACAAGCCACGGTCTGAAGTAAATACAATATATCCTGTCTTTTTAACTGGACGGGATACGAGCATTGGATGGTTTGCATCTTTGCTACCGATCGCAATCGATGCTGTTACCTCTTGGATTTTCTCCATATAAGGAACAAATGCTTTTGCATTCCCTACGCCCTTATTCCATTTAGCTGAATAGACCATTTCCATCGCTTTGGTAATTTGACTCGTCTTTTTCGTAGAAGTAATCTTTGATTTTATATCACGTAAAGATGCCACAGGTTCTCACCACCCTTTTACAAAGATTTCAAGGCTAGAAGCGCCTTTTTAGAAAAGACGCTTTTGCCTTTATATTGTTAAATCGTAATTAAATTACTCGGATACTGCGAATGTTTTCTTGAATTCGTTGATCGCAGCAGCCATATCGCTATCAGCAGGAAGTTCTTTTGTTTGAACGATATGATCTAACAATTCTTTGCGGTTATGGTCTAACCAAGTATGGAATTCAGCTTCAAAGCGGCGGATATCTTGTAATGGAATATCATCCAAGAAGCCTTTCGTTAATGCATAAAGAATCGCTACTTGTTTCTCAACAGGTAGTGGCTTGTTTAGATCCTGTTTTAATACCTCAACTGTACGAGCACCGCGGTTTAATTTCGCTTGAGTCGCTTTATCAAGGTCAGAACCGAACTGAGCGAATGCTTCTAGTTCACGGTATGACGCAAGGTCAAGACGTAGTGTACCAGAAACCTTCTTCATTGCTTTAATTTGCGCAGATCCTCCTACACGAGATACGGAAAGACCAGCGTTGATTGCTGGACGAACACCTGAGAAGAACAAGTCTGATTGTAAGAAGATTTGTCCATCAGTGATCGAGATAACGTTTGTTGGAATGTACGCAGAAACGTCACCAGCTTGTGTTTCGATGAATGGAAGGGCAGTGATTGAACCCTTACCTAGTGCATCACTTAATTTAGCAGCACGCTCTAAAAGACGGCTGTGTAGGTAGAATACATCCCCTGGATACGCTTCACGACCTGGAGGACGACGTAATAATAATGAAAGTTCACGATATGCGCTAGCTTGCTTAGAAAGGTCATCATAAACAACCAATACGTGCTTGCCATCATACATGAAATCTTCAGCCATTGATACACCAGCATAAGGAGCTAGGTATAGTAATGGAGCTGGTTGAGAAGCTGACGCTGTTACGACGATTGAGTAATCTAATGCGCCATGCTTACGAAGAGTTTCAACTGCGTTACGAACAGTTGACTCTTTTTGTCCAATTGCAACATAGATACAAATCATGTCTTGACCTTTTTGGTTCAAGATTGTATCGATTGCAACAGATGTTTTACCAGTTTGACGGTCACCGATAATCAACTCACGTTGTCCACGTCCGATTGGTACAAGAGCGTCAATCGCTTTGATACCAGTTTGAAGTGGTTCATGAACGGACTTACGAGCCATTACTCCTGGAGCATTATACTCGATAGGACGAGTTTTAGTAGTATTAATTGGACCCATACCATCTACAGGTTGTCCAAGTGGGTTCACAACACGTCCGATTAACTCAGGACCAACTGGAACCTCCATGATACGGCCTGTACGACGAACCTCGTCACCTTCACGGATTTCAGTGAAAGGTCCAAGGATGATAATACCGACGTTATTTTCTTCAAGGTTTTGTGCCATACCCATAACGCCGTTTGAAAATTCAACAAGTTCTCCAGCCATGACATTGTCGAGGCCATGAGCACGAGCGATACCGTCACCTACAGAGATAACCGTACCTACATCACTCACTTGAATTTCCGACTGATAGTTTTCAATTTGCTTTTTTATCAGCGCACTAATTTCTTCAGCTTTGATGCTCATGAGTTTCACCCCTATCTACGAATCTTAGCCTAATAATGTACGTTCTAATCGTTCCAGTTTCCCGCGCAGGCTGCCGTCGAAAATCCGGTTTCCAATTCGTAGCTTAACGCCGCCGAGCAAATTGGAATCAACGATATTATTAATAGTAAGAGATTTCTTTCCAACCTTACTTGCAAAAACAGATGATAAAGCAGCGCTTTCATCAGCTGTTAATGTACGAGTTGAGTAGACTTCAGCACTTGCAACGCCTCTGTCTTCGTTCGCAAGTTCGACAAACTGATCTACTAGTGCTGCAAGATTATCAGCACGACCGCGATCAATCATAATTTTTAACGTATTTAAAACAAAAGGACTAGCCGATGAAAAAGCTTCTGCTAGAATCTCCTTCTTTTTCGCCTTCGAAAGCTTAGGAGATACTAATAGTGCTGTTAACCCAGGATTGTTAGTGACGACTTCTTTCACTACACGAAGTTCTGTTTCCATCTGGTCAAGAAGCTGGTGTTCCTTAGAAAGCTGGAAAAGAGCTAACGCATAGCGCTTTGCTACTGCAGAGTTGCTCATCGCTTTTCTCCTGCCTCTTGAATATATTCATTGATCAATTTCTCTTGATCTTGAGCGGTTAATTCTTTTTCAATAACCTTAGACGCAATCAATACGGATAATGAAGCCACTTGCTCGCGAATAGCTGTAACAGCTTTTTCTTTTTGTGTTTCAATTTCAAGCTTCGCTGCTTCTTTAATACGATCTGATTCTACGCGTGCTGCTGCGATAATTTCTTCACGTTGTACATCGCCTTGTTTTTTCGCATTTTCGATTAATACATGCGCTTCTTGACGTGCTTCTTTTAAAAGTGCTCTTTGCTCTTCTAAAATTTTGTTTGCTTCAACACGGCTTTTTTCAGCTGCATCAATCTGACCATTTACGTGGTCTTCACGTTGTTTCATGATGCCCATTAACGGACCCCATGCGTACTTCTTCAATAATGCCAACAAGATGATAAACATCAATAATTGGAAAATGATGTCTCCACCATTAAATCCGCCATGAGCTGCACTTTCAGCTGCTCCTAATACTAAACTGCTTGTTAACACCCTCGATTCACTCCCTTCCAGAGTCTTCACTTTCAACTGTAAGGTTCATGTATATGAATCCCGAATTATTGTCAAAAATAAATCAATTCAATGTCACTCCAGCATTTTCGGTACTAAAATTTAGACCGACAGAAGGATTGACTTAGACGAGATCACCCTAAAGCTTACGTGACAAGTCAAATGGACATAAGAGAATGGCGAAGGTTCTCATGGAATGATCGCTTCGCCATTATTGAACGTCTTTTTTCGTAAAAATTATTGACCTTGAACCATGAACGCGATAACAACCGCGATGATAGGAATCGCTTCAACTAACGCTACCCCGATGAACATTGTAGTTTGAAGCATACCACGTGCTTCCGGTTGACGAGCGATACCTTCTACTGTACGAGATACGATAAGACCGTTACCGATACCAGCACCTAGTGCTGCTAAACCAATTGCGATTGCTGCTGCTAAAAGACCCATTATTAAGTTCCTCCTTCAATTATGTGAAAAAATAGAATTTTTAAGATGTCCATGTGTGTGAACACCGTATATATTAATGGTCGCTACTCACTTTGTGAGAAAGATAAACCATCGTTAACATGGTAAAGATAAACGCTTGGATTGCGCCGACAAAGATTGAGAATCCTTGCCATGCAAGCATTGGAACAATTGCCGCGATGTGGCCACCCACACCAGTCGCAAGACTTCCAGCTAGTAAGCTTAATAAAATTTCACCCGCATATATATTCCCGTAAAGACGCAGACCAAGAGTTAACGTATTCGCGAACTCTTCAATTATCTTAATTGGAAACATAAATGCAAACGGCTTAAGGAATTCTTTCCCGTATGCCGCTGTACCTCGCATTTTAATGCCATAGAAGTGAGATAATCCCACAACCATTGTTGCCAATGTCAAGGTAACAACCAGGATCGGCTGTTGGCGATTTCCACCAAAGCGTACCGTCAATAACAACTGAGAATGGAAGTCCTAACATATTGGCTACAAACACATACATCATAATTGTGATGCCGAGGATGTGGAACCGACCACCGGTTTTCCAATCCATTGTGCTATCAATAATGTTTTTAACGAAATCCATTACCCATTCAAAGAAATTTTGCATTCCGGTCGGTCTCATCGCCAATTTGCGAGTTGACAGGATAGCGATAAGAAAAACTATCACACTCGCGACCGTAATCATCAAAACGTTGGCCAAATTAAAATTCAGACCAAGAAATTCAACTATAGGAGCTTCGTGATGCAACAGTATCACCTCTCTTCCGCGCTATTTATGTGAATGAACAGATTGAAGAAAAAAATCTATCATAATGACAATATAGGATGTCATTAGTCCCAGTACTACAGAAATAAGGTGAAATGAATCAGGATATTCTAGAGCAATCATAACAGCCAGTGCTGCGGTTGCCATTCGCGAAAACGATCCGAGCGAGCGCACCTTTTTCCCTTGTAAAACAGCGTCACCAAACTTGTCTGTTTTTCTTACCATTAACCACAAATTAAATACGCTTAAGCTTGTACCAAGAAATAAGCCTAAAAAAACAGCTTTATATGTAGTGAAACCCCAGCCTAAACTGTATAATGCCAGTAAAAAAAATATGTACTTCCTTTGACGCATAAACATTAATTTAATCTCTGACATTGCTAGTTATCTCCTGAGAAGAATTGATTGATGAGGCGGAGCATTGCATAAATCCCTGCAGCCAATCCGAGCATCAATCCAATAATGAGAAACAAAGGCTCTGTTCCTACCCACTTGTCAAGGGCTCTCCCGGAAAATATTCCAACTAGAATCGATCCGACTAATGATGAAAGTATCCCAGACATTAATGCCATTGCTTGGAATGGGCGACGGTTTTTTTGACTCATAAAACACATCTCCCCTTTAAGAGAATGGTAATTTGCTTGTAGAAACATGCTAAGGAGTCTCTGGTTGCTGATTTTTTTGTAGAAAATTATTGATGGAATTGTTGAAATTTCGTGCAGTTTTTGTTGAATTCTAGGTGTTTGGTATAAAGTTTTGCCCAAAATAACAATAAATTGAACATTAAATGTCCATATTTTCTGTTTGTAAACCCTACCATCCATACCCTTTGTTAGCATACAATAGCCCCCCAGCAATGTCAATCGAAAAAAAGGAAATAAGTCACATTTTAGACAAGAAATTTGTAATTTTCATATTTTAAGATTAATTAAATTATTCTAAAAACAGATTGAATTAACGTTTTTATACAAAGAAAAAGCCCTGAAATGTTGGTTTCTAGGACTTTTTCTTTTTGACTTTTCTTATTTATCTGAAAAAACAACCTTTTGCGCTATGATTTATCTTGGTTTTTCGACATGATTTCCACTACCGCTTCGATCATATCCTCCTTTCCTCCTTTTTTAGCAAACACCTTTGCAATATACAAACCAGCCTCTGGCAGCTTATCCTCACTTATTTCTTTTTCCAATGTACCCTTACCGACATTACGTTCCCAGTCCAAGAAACCAACAAAATGGTGGGATCCTGGTTCGAACAGAGCAATTCCAAATTCGTCCGCTCCTCCTGGCAAATAAACCTCATAGCGATACGTCTGCACCTTATCACCTATTCCCATCTCAAATCCCATCACGCGTGGATAATCTGGCTCCTCAAGCACATATAAATACGGAATTCTTATTTTATGCTCCCCTTCATTCAGCTCTAAGTACCCATCATGAATCTTATTCTTAAAATGCTCAGGTTGAATTGTCATCCTCACTGTTAATTGCTTTTCTTCATTTGGTTTCAGACTGAATGAAAGCGGGAGCTCCCAATCAATCCCGTGTATTCGTTTTGGTATTGTAAAATAATAATCACGTTTGCTTGTGCTTATATTTTTTATTGTCATCAGTGCTCTATGCTGATGGTGCTGTTCAGCTAGTTTAAATTTTCCAAACTGTAGCGAACTTGGTATGACGAGCGTTTCAGCCTTTATTGCTTCGATTGGCTGAATTCTCCCTGCTCCCTGCTCATATGTTTTATATGGTGTGCCATTATGACTTTTGATCGGTTTGGCTGTATTCATCAAGGAGGCCTTGATTTGTTCTGGGCTCCAATCTGGGTGGGCCTGCTTTATAAGAGCACAGGCTCCAGCCACATGAGGTGCAGCCATGCTCGTCCCCTGTAATTGGAGATAACCGCCAGGAATCGTGCTGTTAATCGCCACTCCCGGCGCGACCACATCAGGCTTAATATCCCATGTAACCGTAACGGGTCCCCGAGAACTAAAGTCCGCTAATATATCACTTTCTTCTATTAATATGGTCCGCGCATTAATTTGCTTAATGTTCTTCAACTTCAAGCCATCCTGTTTCGATATGCCCATGACCGGAATTGGAACAGGCTGTTCTAGATTGCCAATGAAGCTTCCATTCGTATTGTTAAAAATAATGACAGCTTTCGCACCTGCTTTAGCGGCGTTCTTCGCCTTTTGGGTAAACGTTAGCTTCCCACGCTCTAGAAGTACGATTTTCCCCTTAGTATGGGCAGCCTGTAACTCGTTCCAGGTTGACCAAGCCCGCCGTAGATAATTTCTTCAGCTATAGCGGAATTCCAGCGAACTGACCCTTGCATCGGTTCCATCCTAATCGTTTCGTTGCCGTTGATCTGAAGATACGGTATTTGCTGCGGCGGCGTTGATGCCCCAACGGAAATGGCTTTAGCAGCTGTCCCAGGTGACCCTACTGTCCAGCGATTCGGTCCTGAATTCCCAGATGAGGTTACAGCCGTGATTCCATGCTCAACAGCTTTGTTAAGCGCAAGACTGATCGGCAGATCCGGGCCGTTAACACTGTTACCAAGCGAAAGATTCAATATATCTACTTTATCCTTAATCGCTTGATCGATTGCGGCAATCACCTGCTCAGTCGTTCCGCTTCCTCCAGGTCCAAGTGCACGATAGGCAATTATTTCTGCCTCGGGCGCCACTCCTTTAATTTTCCCGTTCGCAGCAATAATTCCAGCAACATGTGTACCATGAATGGTGCCTAATCCATTTGTCCCCTTCGTTTCCATCGGATCCCTATCCGAGTCGACAAAATCATGTCCCCCTTTAAAATTACTTTTCAAATCCGGATGGCTATAATCGATGCCTGTGTCAATCACCCCAACAGTCACGCCCTTTCCAGTTAAGCGCTCGTTGTTGGCATCAAAATGACTCCGCGCCCTGTCTGCCCCAATGATTTCAAGGTTGGCATCCGTTGGGGGTGGCTCGCTAGATTGTGACTCTTTTGTGGAAGCGCTTGGTTGAGTGGTGTTGGATTGACTTGGTTGGTCGGAGTCACTGGGTTGTTCCGGACTATTTGGTTGATTGGTGTCACCTGATTGCCCAGCTCCGTCATTTTTGTCAGATTTTTCACCTGGGTTAATTTTGATTTCTTTTATCGGTGAAATTGGTTGAATTGTATGAAGTGGCACGTCTTCAACCTTATAACTATTAACTAGTGAAACGTTGATAATATCAGCATGTTTACTTAACGCCTGTAGGGACTGCGCTGGGCCTTCAACGGAAAAACCGACTAAGGCATACTTGAAAACATATCTTAATTTAAGCTCAGGGAATTTTGCCAGAATGTCCTTTGGTTCATGCGGCCCGCCGAGAGTAACGATGGCGATTTTCTTCGTTTGTGACGATTCAGCAGGCAGCGGAGGATGGCTTAGCCTGTATGCTTGTGCCTTATTTGCCGGGAAATAATTCATTAGGAAAATAAATACGATAAGGACAGAAAGAAGTTTTCGCATAGTAGATACCCCTTTTTGATATTAGGGTTTTCTGATAGGTTGGGAAATATGCAGAGGCTTGGATTCATGTGGGCTGGTGAGGTGTGGGGGCTACTTGTAACTGGCTTAGTTATGTTCCTAAAGTTGTTTGTTATGCTTTACCTGGTTGATTGAAATTAGGTATATAAAAGGTCTTTTGGGCGGTGGTATAGGCGAGTTTTGTTGGAGCCGGAGGTTGGGAGGTTCATTCCTGTTAAGATTTTTTTCGATATATTACAATTGTCAATTTGTAAAAACACTCTGCACTGTTGGTTTGTAATCGTAGTTGAATGAATCAGGAAGTAATCTATAATTGTTTGTCTATGTGCATTTCTTGAATAGAAACGACAACCACAACAAAACCATCTCCTAACCTGACGGATCATGTGGAATTGTTTACAGATTGGACATTGGACCCCTTTTATTATTTCATCCTCAGAAATGCCATAGGTTTTAATGATCGTTGGTGGTGCAGGGGTATGTTGCTCTAATAGGAGTTTATTAAGTTTGTGTTGCTGTCTTGTGGTTAATTGTTGGGTGGTAAACATTGCCTCTAAATATTCAAATTTATCTTCTAGTACATCTGCATAGATTAGTTTGTTAAAGATCTGTCGATTATCAGATGTCGTTTTTATAATAGTTCGTCTGTCAGCTATTCCAACCAGATCAATTATTGGAATTTGAGGAAATTTATACTTCTTTAACCAAGCTAACAAACGCCTTCTTTGTCTCGCCACTTGGACGATTGGATTTTTAAATCCTTGAATGTTCCCATTCAATTCTCTAGTCACTTGAGTGGAATCTTTTTCAAAAGTTAGGATTCCAGGCGATATTTTTGGATTCTATGATGAGGATAAAAAATGGAGTAACGATCAGAGTGTCAATTTGGAAAGCTTGGCCATCCAGTTCGAGGCGGATTCCCGCAAAAATAAAACAATTTTCCTTTTTTAGGTTTTTTAGATAGTAGTCTATTTGTTTCTCTCCGTTGTAACCTGACATGAAATTCCGTCTTAGTTCTTCTAAAATGGAGCGTTTGGGGTTAGAGGGGTGCATTCTACGTAGTACTGCATCGATTTCATGGACGATTTGCGGGATTTGACGTACTAATACTTCATTCAAAGTGATACCTCCTTATGAAATTTATCCATTATTTCGGTTTAGAGGATGGTAAATCCTGCACTTTGCATGATTTAAGTATGGCATTTTGATGGCGGTAGAGTTTTATCGGCCCTATTTTAGAGGTTATCGGCCCTATTTGTACTTTTATCGGCCCTATTTTCAATTTATCGACCTTATTTTGAAATTTATCGGTCAAAGTGCACAAAGTCACACCCCGACTCGACTCAACTCGTCCCACGTCAAACGCCAAAAAAGGCAGCAAAGCCATCATGACCTCACTACCTTCCCTATTTAATATCGTAAATTTTGCATTTTTCATAGAAACGTGTTTTGCCTATTTGCAATAGTTTGGCGGCCTCGAGCTTATTTCCTGCTGCAGCCGTGAGCGCCTGGAGGATTGCTTGTTTTTCCACGAGCGCCAGTGTTTCTTTTAACGGCTTAACGGGCTCGCCTTCGAATGGCATTTCTTGAAACAGCGGAGCTCTTTGCTCGAGCTGCCCCTCGCACTCATCCACCATCTCCGGCTCCAAATCCCGAATATAAAGCGGCAAATGAATCGGTTCGATTATCACACCATTCAACACATTAATCGCCCGCTCGAGGACATTCTCGAGCTCACGAATATTACCTGGCCACGAATGGTGCTTAAGCTTGGTCAATACCTCATCAGATAGACTAGTTCCTTTGCGGTAAAACTTCTTTTCAAGCTTTTCGATTAGTTTTTTCGAAAGTAACTCGATATCTTCCGTTCGATTTCGCAGTGGGGGAATATCGATTTTTATGACGTTCAAGCGGTAATACAGGTCTTGCCGGAACTTCCCTTCCTTAACCATTTTTTCAAGGTCCCGATGGGTTGCGGCGATAATGCGAACATCGATGGGGATAGCCTTTCTTCCACCGACAGGCCGGATTTCTTTTTCCTGCAAAGCTCGTAACAGCTTGCTTTGCATCGAAAGGGGCATATCGCCCACTTCGTCGAGGAAGATCGTACCGTTATTAGCGATTTGGAATATTCCCTTCTTACCACCCTTTTTCGCACAGGTAAACGAACCGTCCTCATAACCAAACAGCTCAGCCTCCAATAAATGCTCTGGAATCGATGTACAGTTAATCGGCACGAATGGATGGAATGCCCGGGAGCTATTGTTATGTATTGCTTGCGCAAATAATTCCTTTCCTGTTCCCGATTCACCAATCAGTAGCACTGAGGACTTACTGCGCGATACTCTTTTTGCCAGACTCTTCGCCATTTGAAAAAGTAAGCTGTTGCCGATTAAATCATCGAAATTATATTTACTTTTGAGTTCTTTGCCAACCTTTGTTTTATAAAAATTAAGCTCGTCTACGAGATGTTCAATTTTGTCCTTGTACATTCTTAATTCATCAGGGTTGCGGAACATTACCGTACCAATTGCGCCTACTAGTTCACCATCGATGATGAGCGGGTAGCGATTCGCAATCATTTCGCTGCCGTTGATTGGTTGAAATGCAGCTAACTCTGCCTTCCCTGTTTGTGAAACGATGTGAAGTCGTGTATTTTCAATGATTTCTTGAACAGGCTGGCCAACGGCATGGTTTACAGTCGTTCCCAAAAACTCACAATAAGCCGAATTAATATATCGAATGATTCCTACACGATCGACCACTACGATATGCTCAGCTAATTGATTGATCATTTCTTCGAGCCATTTTTTAGGTATTTCTTCAATGCCGATGGTCATCCTCTTTCACCCCAACACACTTTAATACGTTCATTATAACAGATACTTAATTCCCGATGGTATTTCAGTGCCTACTAAAAAGAGAGGGAACCCTATTGGGACTCCCTCTCTAACCGAAAATTAAACTTTATAACGAACTTGTGAAATGAATTCACTAAGCTAGCTTCACTATTTTTCGTTCTCGACAATACTAGCAATTCCCAAACCGCCGCCAATACAGAGAGTTGCTAGACCGTACTTAGAATTACGACGTTTCATTTCATGCAATAGCGTAACTAGCACGCGAGCACCACTTGCACCAATCGGATGACCAAGAGCAATTGCGCCTCCATTAACATTTAGCTTGTCGTTCGAAATTTCCAGGCCACGACCAACTGCAATCGATTGGGCCGCAAACGCCTCATTTGCCTCGACCAAATCAATATCACCAATCGACAGACCAGCTCTAGCCAATGCTTTTTTAGTTGCAGGAATCGGTCCAATTCCCATGACCGATGGATCCACTCCGGCTGTACCATTGCCACGTAGTACCGCCATTGGTTGAATGCCCAATTCATTTGCTTTTTCTCGACTCATGAGTACTAATGCCGCAGCCCCGTCATTAATTCCCGAAGCATTTCCTGCTGTAACCGTCCCATCCTTCTTAAAGGCAGGCTTAAGCTTGGCCAGTTGTGTTGCAGTCACTCCTGCACGCGGAAATTCATCCGTATCGAAGCAAATCGGATCGCCTTTTCGTTGTGAAATCATGACAGGGACAATTTCAGCTTTAAATTTCCCTTCCTTTATTGCTGCATCCGCTTTTTGCTGGCTCCACGCTGCAAACTCATCCTGCTCACTCCGTGAAATTCCGTATTGTTGTGCAATATTTTCGGCTGTAACGCCCATATGATAAGAATTGATCGCACATTGCAGACCATCCTCAATCATACTGTCGAGAACTTTTCCTTCACCCATGCGATAGCCTGTCCGTCCTTTTGGCAACAAATATGGAGATAGACTCATATTTTCCATTCCACCGGCTACCACAATCTCAGCGTCACCCGTTTGAATTGCTTGTGCAGCGAGGTGGACAGCTTTTAATCCTGAACCACACAGTTTGTTAATCGCCATTGAAGTGACTTCGATTGGTAAGCCTGCTTTCAAGGCCGCTTGGCGTGCAGGACCTTGTCCAAGTCCGGCTTGGAGTATGTTCCCCATAATGACTTCATCCACTTGATTCCCTTGTAAACATGCGCGATTGATCGCTTCTTTAATTACAATTGCTCCTAGCTCGGTTGCAGGTGTGTTGCTTAATGTCCCCATAAAACTCCCAATTGGTGTGCGGACCGCACTTACAATCACTACTTCTCTCATCTTCCAACGCCCCCTATTCGCTTTATTGGACTGCAATTCTATGTTTTTTCTATGATTGTCTTGTTTAGATGAAATTTTCTCTGTTTTACCTATGTATACTATTTAAATGCAATTTATATGCCAAAATTACATATTATTACCATTTATTTGATTTAATTATAAACCTATCTCACATCGTAAACGAGGATTAACAATGACCTTATCAATGCCTAACTTTAAAAATAAGAATGAATAGAGGGGGGATTTTGCATCCTTGAGGCTTCCAAGATTGCGGAAAATTCCGTTATTCCAGGAATAAAAATGAGGGAGAATTTCCTGAAAAGCGGAAAATAAGGGGCAATAAATCATTACTCTTTTAAAAATTGTTCTGTTGATTTCCGCGATAATCCAACATATTGCTTAAAATTCAACATCGGGCTTCACACAACCAAAAAAACGAACAAAGGCTGACCACATTTGGCCAGCCTTTTAATAAAAAGTAAAGGAAGTATAAAATTCTGATGGATGTCTAGCTCCAGGTGCCATCGGCTCGAGGTCACAAGCCAATCCGTCCAAAAGGTCAAAGAACAACCTTTTAGCCAGCTCGTCTTGTGCTTGTCGCCGATAAACGGGCACCTTCCGCTTTTATTTTGAATTCTTATATTGATAAAATTATTTTGTGCCGAACAAACGGTCACCTGCGTCACCTAGTCCTGGTACGATGTAGCCGTGGTCGTTCAACTTTTCATCAAGAGCTGCGATGAAAATGTCAACATCGGGATGAGCTTCCTTCAATGCGTCAACGCCTTCTGGAGCTGCAATTAGACACATGAATTTAATGTGCTTTGCGCCGCGTTTTTTCAGAGAGTGGATTGCTTCAATTGCCGAACCGCCTGTTGCTAGCATTGGATCAACAACGATGAAATCGCGCTCTTCTACATCGCTAGGGAGCTTGATGTAATATTCAACTGGCTTTAGGGTTTCTGGATCACGGTAAAGACCAATATGGCCAACCTTTGCAGCTGGGATTAATTTTAAAATCCCATCTACCATACCAATTCCTGCACGTAAAATTGGCACAAGACCTAATTTTTTACCAGATAAAACTTTTGATTTTGTCATGCTGACTGGTGTTTCGATTTCGATGTCCTCAAGCGGTAAATCACGAGTGATTTCAAACGCCATAAGGGTAGCAACTTCATCTACTAACTCGCGGAATTCCTTTGTACCTGTTGATTTCTCGCGGATGTATGTAAGCTTATGCTGGATGAGTGGATGGTCGAAAACGTATACTTTAGCCAAAACTATCGCTCCTTCGCTTATCAAAATTTGTCGTACTATGTAACCTCACGCACAACACTTCGATTTATTTTACAGAAAAAAGCTTCGACAGGCAACAATCTTCCCAAACTTATCACGTATTTGAAATATTAAATTATCTTTAGGATAACCTCTCTATTGGAAAAAACACATGTAATTCGCTTGTTCCTCGTTGCGGCGAATAAATTATGGGATAAGGCGAATAAACTCCGGGAGCTGGTGAATAAATTTTGGACTAAGCGAATAAACTCCGGGAGCTGGCGAATAAATCTTGGACTAAGCGAATAAACTCCGGGAGCTGGCGAATAAATCTTGGACTAAGCGAATAAAGCTCGAAAAATCCACTTTAGGTTAGTCAAAAAAATCGGGATGGCACATGGCCACCCCGATTGTAATCTTAATATTCTGGGTAAAGCGGGAATTTTGCTGTTAGATCAGAAACGCGTTGTTTTGCTTCCGCTAATTTTGCTTCATCTTCGTGATTTTTCAATGCCAAGGCAATGATGGAAGCAATTTCGTCCATTTCCTCTAAGCCAAAGCCACGTGATGTCGCTGCAGCTGTACCAATACGGATACCGCTTGTTACGAATGGGCTTTTTGGATCATAAGGAATTGTATTTTTGTTAACAGTGATTCCGATTTCGTCTAGAACGTGCTCGGCCACTTTACCTGTTAAATCAAGTGACTGTAAATCTACTAGTAAAAGGTGGTTATCAGTTCCGCCAGAAACTAGGTTAATACCTTCTTTTTGTAAGCCAGCAGCTAAGCGAGCAGCGTTGGCAATGATATTTTGCGCATAATCCTTGAAGCTATCTTGAAGTGCTTCACCGAATGCTACAGCTTTTGCTGCGATTACGTGCATTAACGGACCGCCTTGAACGCCAGGGAAGATCGTTTTGTCGATTGCTTTTGCAAATTCTTCACGGCAAAGGATCATCCCACCACGTGGTCCACGAAGTGTTTTGTGAGTAGTTGTTGTAACAAATTCTGCATATGGTACTGGGCTTGGGTGTAGGCCAGCTGCTACAAGACCAGCGATGTGAGCCATGTCCACCATTAGGTAAGCGCCCACTTCATCAGCGATTTCACGGAATTTCGCGAAATCAATTTCGCGTGGGTACGCGCTCGCACCAGCAACAATTAGCTTTGGCTTGTGCTCAAGAGCTTTTGCACGAACATCTTCATAGTCGATATAGTGAGTTTCTTTGTCTACACCGTACTCAATGAAGTTAAATTGAATTCCACTGAAGTTAACTGGGCTACCATGTGTTAAGTGACCACCCATTGAAAGGTTCATACCAAGAACAGTATCACCATGCTGAAGGATAGCATAGTAAACTGCCATGTTCGCTTGTGCACCTGAGTGTGGTTGAACGTTAACATGTTCAGCGCCAAAGATTTGCTTCGCACGATCGCGAGCGATATCTTCTGCTACGTCAACGAATTCACAGCCACCATAGTAACGTTTACCAGGGTAACCTTCTGCATATTTGTTTGTAAGTACAGATCCTTGCGCTTCCATAACCGCTTCACTAACAAAGTTTTCAGAAGCAATTAATTCGATGTTATTGCGCTGGCGGCCTAATTCTTTTTGGATTGCTTGGTATACTTGTTCGTCTTGAAGAGCCAATTTCTTCATTTTAATCCCCCTTTTATTAAAAAACATACCTATTTCCGAACTATTATTTGAAAATTCTATTACATTTTACACGGTTTTTGTCTAAAAAGAAAGAAAGAAAGAGTTTTTCGACGAAAAGTAAACGGATTCATTTTTTCGGAGGCTGAAAATATAGATTTCAAGCGGATTTCTCTGTTTAAATTGGAAGTAATTACCGTTTCATTCCGAAAAATAATACTTTTTAAAATTTGTCTGTTGATTTCCGCTCCAGGTGCTCAGCGCCGCGCGGGGGAGTCGCGCACCTTCCGCTTCAATTAACAGAGTGCTCAAAAAATAAGTCGTTCTTTAATACAGCTAAAAATAAAAAAGGCAAATCCAGACACTGATGCGTCGCTAGATTTACCTCTTTGAATGCTTAAGTTTTGTTGTTGTCGTTTTTTGAAACTGGGCTTGATCTTCCGTTTAATGACACTGTGTATTGTCTGTATTACGTTCGTAAACTGCACGCTGCCCGCCGATTAGTTTCGGTCTAGTTTTGGCGAGGGTAACGCGCGCACTGCCCACTGTACGTTGCTCGGTTCGGACAGGAACGGCGACACGCTTTAGGTGCATACCGATCATGGTTTCACCGATGTCGATGCCGGCATCGGCTTGGACAGTCTCAACCATCACTGGGCTGTCCATGTGTTCAAAGGCGTAGGTGGCCATTGCTCCACCGGCAGATTTCACCGGAATGACGGAAACCTCTTCAAGCGCCCGTAGCGACGCCGTTTTCTGCTCGACCACCAACGCTCGATTCAAATGTTCACAGCATTGGAAGGCGAGTTCAAAACCGATTTGCGCCTGATATTTTGTTAAGATTTTAAAAATCATTTGAGCCACATCAGCGGAACCGGCTGTGCCAATTTTCTGGCCAATTACTTCGCTCGTGCTGCAACCGACAATCACCAAGCTAGTTGATTTTAATTCGATTTGGCCAAAAAACTGGTCTAGTATTTCATCTAATTCAGTTTCCCATATTTGTATAGTCATGAGGTCCTCCTCCTTTCCGTGCCTTTGACAAATTTCCTTCCAATCAACATTGAGTAATTAATAACCAAGGTCCATTAACACTGATTTTAAAAAAGAAGAAGCTAGTGCGGTTATTTTGGGATTTTCCATAACAGCTGGTAGCTTCTTCTCATGATTCGCTCTGAATATTATTGCCCGTTTTCAACAGTCGTAATTTTGTTAATTCGGTTCGCGTGGCGTCCACCTTCGAACTCCGTTGTTAACCAATGTTTGGCGATTTCGCGAGCAAGTCCTGGACCGATAACGCGTTCGCCCATTGCAAGCATATTGGTGTCGTTGTGCTGACGAGTCGCGATTGCGCTGAATACGTCATGAACTAGCGCACAGCGAATACCCTTCACTTTGTTCGCCGCAATACTCATTCCAATTCCTGTTCCGCAAATAAGGATTCCGCGGTCGAATTCACCTGCCGCTACTTTTTCGGCCACTGGAAATGCGTAATCAGGGTAGTCAACAGATGTATTGCAATCACAGCCGAAATCTTGAAATTCGATACCCATTTCTTCCAATAAATTTTTTATTTCTTCACGTAGGTTGAGGCCGCCATGATCTGATGCAATTGCTACTTTCATTCCTACTTCCTCCTAGTTGAAAAATCTTATTCGGACTAATTCTTTAACCATCATTATTTTGACACGTTGTGCCTGATAATTCAATCGCCAATCTGGTGTGAATTAGTAAAAACCGTGTTCAGACTCGATACGGGCAATGATCTTTTCAATCGTGCTGTGAAGATCATTAAAGGTTTTGCGATAGAGCTCGAGTGAACCACCGTAAGGGTCGACGATATCTTTGCTTCCAGCATTGTTCTCAGCAAATTCTTTTAGCGTATAAGTTTTATTAGAAGCATCAGGATATTGACTGATAACAGCGGCTTTGTGCCCCTCTGTCATGGTAAACACAAAGGTTGCCCAACTCATCTCTGCTTCAGTCAGCATCGTCGAGCGGTGCGCCTCTGGAATATTGTTTTCGCCGAGGACGGTCCGGGCGTGAGCCGATGCTGGGCTGCCGTTCATTGCAAAGACGCCAGCAGATTTGACTTCTACGCCATCAATTGTTTTGCTTTTTAAAATAGCTTCTGCCATCGGACTGCGACAGGTATTACCGGTACAAACAAATAGTATTCGCATTTCAGCCGCGCCTCCTTTTCAATATTATTATAAGCAAAATCATGACATTAATATAGGGAGAAGGCTGGTTCGTTTCATATAAATAACACTTTTTTCATCATAAAAAACCTTAGCTTCTACGGTAACTAAGGTTTTTGCACTTTCCTATTCTTTTTCCAAACTAAATCGGCAAGAGCAGCTTTAAGCCAAATCCGAGAAGAATACTTCCGCCCAGCGCTTCGCTGTAGGTTCCGAGCCAACCTTGGACTTTGCGACCGACTAAAAGCCCAGGCCCAGGTAAGAATGGTTGCCGCCAACCCGAAGCAGATCAGAACAGCGATTGTCTTTGCTTTATAGATTCCAAGCGTGAGCCCCACCGAGAAGCTATCGAGGCTAACACTTAAGGCGAATACGATTAAACCAAAGCCTACTGGCGTGATCATACGGCTTTCATCACTTTTGAGGCTGGACCAAATCATTTGCACACCAAGGATAAGCATCAGCAACCCACCGGCATAGGCCGCGTATTGACCGAATTGTTCGGATAGAAATCTTCCGGCAAGCATGCCAAGCATTGGCATCCACACATGAAATAAACCAATTAATATCCCAATTTTGAAAATCTGTCCGAGCTTAAGTCGAATCATGCCCATCCCGAGACCGACGGAAAATGCATCCATCCCCAAAGCAAATGCCATGACACATAATGTGAAAATTTCCCCGACGATTGCCGCCACTTCCTTCGCCCCCTTGGACTTACTAATTCAACATATGCACGTCCATATTCGTTTAGAAGGAATTTTTTGCAGCAAGGGGCCGGTTCTTGCGCTTCCAAAAGAAAGTGCAGAACCAACCCCTGCTTCCTATTCTGTAATTACTTGATTTGCCGCAGCTTTGCTAAGACGGTTCATGATCGCTTGGCCGACCCCTTCTTCTGGAAAGATTTCGCTAAAAATGACGTCTATTTCAGCATCATTGAATGAGCGTAACGTATCATAAAGGGAAGTTGCCACAGTCTCGAGCTTATTACGTTGCCCACAGGCCAGAATTAGATCTGCCTGGTAGTCATGGACGGCCTCTTCCGTTGTTAGAATCCCGACCTTCTTGCCCTCAGCCTGTTGTTCAGTAACGAGTTTTTGCAGAAAGGCATGGCTGCCATTTACTAAAAACAACGGAGCGTTTGGTGCATAATGGCGGTATTTCATCCCAGGTGATTTCGGAGTTGCTTCTGCATTTTTCAAAGCGGGGTCAACGGATACTTTACCGATTACCTCTTCGATCTGTTCCTTTGTTATTCCACCTGGACGCAGTATGACCGGTACTACTTCGGTGCAATCAATTACAGTTGATTCGAGCCCGACACCGGTTGGACCACCATCGACGATACCGGCGATTTTCCCGGTTAAATCCTCTTCAACATGGCGCGCCAACGTCGGGCTAGGTTTGCCGGAAACATTGGCACTTGGTGCTGCGATGGGCAAGCCAGATTGCTTAATTAAGGCGAGTGCAAGCGGATGTGCCGGCATGCGCACGGCAACCGTTGATAAGCCAGCAGTCGCCAGTTCCGACAGCTTGCCTTCCTTCTTTTTTAAAACAATCGTTAATGGACCTGGCCAAAATGTTTCCATTAAGATGGCTGCAGATTGTGGGATGCCGCTTGTGAATGCCTCTAATTGGGCGGTTTCTGCTATGTGAATAATTAACGGATTGTCTGCGGGACGGCCTTTTGCACCAAATATTTTCGCGACGGCCTCATCGCTCTCAGCATTGCCACCGAGTCCATATACCGTTTCGGTCGGAAATGCGACGACTTCATTATTTTTTAAAAGAGTTGCTGCCTGTGTAATTTGTGGGTAACTTTCAAGCTTATCCACAAAATTATCCACTGACCAAACATGAGTTTTCATTTTCATCCACCTTTAAAAATAGGTCTATATACCGATACTTTGACCATATTTCCTTTGAAAGTATAAAAGAAGACAGGTGGGAATTCAAGGTTTTATCCACAAATTGTGTATAAAAAGTGGCATTCCGTGGATAACTTTGTGGATATATCCACAATTTACAGCTTTCGCTCCATAAATAGTGAGTTATCCACAGTAAAAATATTTTTGACATGACTAAATTGGGTTAATGGTTCTGGCACGTCATTAGAAGCTACTAACTTGAACCCTAATATTTGAAAAAATCCCACCGATGCCGGTTTGTTTGTAGCCAAATATAATGTGGAAATTGATTTTTCCTTTGCCAAAGCAATCATTTGATCAAAAAGAAGGAGGATGTCCACCTCTTGTAGCTCGGCTGACATCGCAAGCGACCGCAACAGTCCGATGCTTCCGTTCGGCTCAATTCCTAGAGTTGCGAGGATTTCTTGGCGTGCATTTTCCATTATTAAAAAATAATCAATTGATTCCTCAATCCCCTCTGTGGCTAGCTTTGCTTGTGCTAAATAATGTTTGATTTTCTCCGTATCTTCTAAAGTAGCAAACCGAATGTTTGGTTGCATTTCGATCACCTCTTTTTTCAATTCTATTAATATCCATATGAAAAAAGAGAGAAAGTAGAACGGGAATTATAATAGTATCGACAATATTAATGAAAAAATGCCCCCATTTCCTCGGCATGGAGCTGGAGATGAGCGCATTTCAGTCACTTATTCACAGTCGGTGTGGATATTACGATTTCGGCCTATGTATTTAGTCCGCTAGTCTCACGCCTAAACTGGATTTATTAAAAGATTTTTGTCCAGATTTCTGCGATGAAGAATTTCACTTTAACCTGTTGTTCATCTTCTGATGTATAAACAGGTTTCTCCGTTTTGGCTGATTTCGCAGCTGTTTTTAGAGGTTTTGCTGATTTTTCGGTATTGTTTTCGGTTGCTTTGTTATTTGTATTGTGATTATCGTTGTATTCTGTTGCTTTCATTTTATAAACTTGAGCCGCCGCTTTAACTTTTTGGCCATATTGTAGTGGTTCTTGAGTTGCTTCTGAATTTGACTCTGTAACTTTTTCTTTTTGAGTTGTTGCTTTTGTTTGTGCAGCAAGCGTTTCTGTTGATTGGGTCTGTTCTGTTTCGGATTCGTAAGTTGCTCTTTGAGTTGATTCCTCTTCAGCTTCCTGTCGTTCCGTATCTAATTCGTCTTTTTGATTTTTTGTATTTACTGGTGCCTCTGCTTTTGCAATTTTTTCAGTCGATTGATTATTGCCGTTGTTCGGCTTATCCCCTTCGAATCCCTCACTTACTGCCACGCCGTTAGAAAAATCAAGAAAGCATAACGGTGGGAATAATACGCACCACCAGTTGGCGCCTTTGCCCTCACCCAATGTGATAAGAATGGCTTCGTATTCACCAGCCGAATATAAGAACTGTCCATATAATTTGGTCGGAAAATTTACTTTACCAAACTCTACTTTTACTGTTTGTTTGGCGTTTTCCTCCGCAACAATTTGCTCAGCAATTTTTTGAATGTCTGGAAGTCCAGCTTTGATTGTTGTTCGTGCCGCTTCTAATGAGGTTAAATCCTGTACCCATAATGTGATTTCTGCATTAACGGCATCTCTGACTTTGCGCTTTAGCGCTTGGTCTTCATTTGAATCACTGTTTGCTAAAATTCGTAGGCGGATCGCCTCGTTCGGTATGACCGTTTCCTCCGTTGCAGCTACTTCACTTTTTGGTATATATAAACTAAAAATTGTTGCGAATGATAATAATAATATATAAGCAGTAATGATATGTTTTTTCATTTCGTCCTCGCCCCCTCACTAGCCATTGTGGACAAGAGCGAACAATCTTAAACTATTAAATTGAAAAATTTTTAGTAGGATGGGGTATGAGTAGGTTTTGCTGATTGGAAAGGGGGAACTGAGTTTATTCGCCTAAATGTACTGTTTATTCGCCTGAATCGGACGTTTGTTCACCTAATTTTCTATTTATTATCCTGAACTGGTCATTTATTCGCTTAATTCCACTATTTATTCGCCTAAATGTAAATACACCCGCTTGCACACAAAAACAAAAAAACCGCAGCACTCACCCACAAGTACTACGGCCATCAACTATTTTTTTATCCTTGCGAACACCATTCGGTCCTTGCCGTTTATATCAAAGACGATTTCGACTTCAGCACCTGGAAACGTCTCACGCAGCATCGCTCCTACAGCCTCGCTTTGTCCAGCGCCTACTTCAAAGCCGATAAGTGCACGTTCCTTCAAAACGAATGGTAACTCTTCCATAAACCGACGGTACAGATCAAGTCCGTCTTCACCGGCAAACAGGGCGCGGTGAGGTTCGTGCTCCGTTACAATATCGGACATCTCAGCAATATCACCGACCGGGATATACGGTGGGTTGGAAATCACGACATCAAATTTACGCCCTTCCGCAATAAAAGGCTGTAGCAAGTCGCCATGCACAAATTCCACGTCCGCACCTAGCGTCGCAGCATTCCGGCGGGCCACTTCTAACGAGGCTTCAGCTAAATCGCTCGCTGTTACCATAAGCTCTGGCCGCTCCAGCTTCAAAGTAACCGCAATCGCTCCGCTCCCCGTACCGATATCGACGACTGAAACTTCTCCATTTTTCCCAAAAAGATCCCGCATCCGCTCCAACATTCCGTAAACAAGTTCCTCGGTTTCAGGTCGTGGAATCAAAACCTCTTCATTGACCAAAAAACGGCGTCCATAAAATTCCTCGAAGCCGATGATATACTGAACCGGGCGACCTGCTGCATGCGCATCAACTGCTGCACGAAACTGAGATTCTACCTTAGGATCCATCTCATCATGAAAATGGGTAAACATTTCCGTCCGCGACATGCTCACAAAATGGCGTAACAACAGCTCTCCTGCACTTTCCTCACGACTCTTCTCCTTTAAAAAAGAAGAAGCCCAATGGAGGGCTTCGTAAATCTTACTCATTTGAGGCTGCTTCCAATCGGCTTGATTGGTCTTCCAAAATCAAGGCGTCGATGATTTCATCGAGCTTGCCTTCAATGATTTGGTCTAGCTTTTGTAGCGTTAAGCCGATGCGGTGGTCGGTAACGCGGTTTTGCGGGTAATTGTAGGTACGGATGCGCTCGGAGCGGTCCCCAGTACCGACAGCAGATTTACGGACTTCATCATATTCTGCTTGTGCTTCCTGCAAAAATTTATCATAGACACGCGCACGTAATACTTTCATCGCTTTGTCTTTATTTTTATGCTGAGATTTCTCGTCCTGACAGGTTACAACGATCCCAGTCGGTATGTGCGTTACGCGGATAGCTGATGCTGTTGTGTTAACGGATTGTCCGCCGGCACCGCTTGAGCAATAAGTGTCAACGCGAACGTCTTTGTCATGGATTTCGATTTCTACATCTTCTGCTTCTGGTAAGCAAGCAACCGTTGCGGTGGACGTATGGATCCGACCGCCGGATTCTGTTTCCGGTACACGCTGAACGCGATGGGCACCATTTTCAAATTTTAATTTTGAATAGGCTCCTTTTCCGGTGATCATGAAGCTGATTTCTTTGAAGCCACCAAGTCCGGTTGGGTTGGCATCGATTAGTTCGGTTTTCCAGCCCTGTGATTCAGCATAGCGGCTGTACATACGGTATAGTGAGTTGGCGAATAATGCTGCTTCTTCACCGCCGGCAGCACCGCGGATTTCAAAGATTACGTTCTTGTCATCGTTCGGGTCCTTTGGAATGAGAAGGAATTTAAGCTGGCCTTCTAATTCTTCCTTTTGTGTCTCTAGGTCCGAGACTTCTTCTTTTACCATGTCGCGCATTTCTGCATCAAGTTTTTCTTCGAGCATGGCTTTTGCATCCTGGAGCTGTTCCTTGACGTCCTTGTATTGACGATACGTTTGCACCGTGTCTGCTATATCAGCCTGCTCTTTTGAAAAATCGCGCAGTTTTTTTGGATCATTGACAATATCAGGATCGCTCAAAAGCTCATTCAGCTTTTCGTAACGATCTTCGACTGCTTGAAGACGATCAAACACAATTCTTCACCTCTTCGGAAATTATTTTTTGTTCTGTTAATTTATTAGTTGATTTCCGCTTCAGGTCCTCCCTTTCCGCGGGGAGTCCGGGAGCCTCCTCGGCGCTTTTGCGCCTGTGGGGTCTCCCGTGACACCTTCTCCCGCAGGAGTCTCGCACCTTCCGCTCCAATCAACAATCAGCCTTAACATAGTTATTTTTTATAAAAAAAACGCGTTTTCACGCTGTTGAGTTAACTTGTTGGACTACTTAATTTTCAACCCATAACATTCTAATTATAGTATAGTCCGTCATCTCAGTCAAAAAGATTCTTTAGAAATCTGTTTTCTTTCTATTAGAAAAATGCTTCCATTTAATTCTTAAAATAATATTAAAATTTCAATTTCGTCCATATTTTGTCTTAGCATTTTGAAAAATATGTGAAAACATTGGAACCAGAAGTAATGTAAAACGGCAATACGTTACAATTAGAGTAATACCGAAAAATCTTTTATTATACTGATATTATGAAGGGATTGATGTGACTAAAATCATCTACCCTGGTTTTTGGGTGTAATTTAGCCGTATATATTGTGAATTATTTCACAATATAAAATACTTCGTAGAGGATTGGTCTTATGCAGCAATTGTTTGATTATTTTAAGGCCCGACAAAATTTTTATCAGTTTTTACAATTACTATTTTTCGAACCCATCTCCAAACATGTGATTATACACCTTAAAGATAATGGGAATCTTGAAGAGCTAAAAGCGTTAGATGAGGCCGGTGCCCTCCTTTATCAGTTTTTTGACCAAGCCACCGACGCTGATCTTCTAGTACAAAAGGAAGAATTCCACAGATTATTTACTGGCCCAGAAACGATTCTTGCTCCACCATGGGAATCCGTTTATCGCAGTAAGGAAGGTTTGCTTTTTGAAGAAACGACCTACCAGGTTCGCGAGCTTTATCATCAATATGGCTTAAAATTTGTTGGTGAAAACAATGAGCCCGATGATCATATTGCAATTGAACTGGAATTTCTACTCTATTTAAACGATTTGACTTTAGCACAAACCAATGATGAAAAATTAGAAAAGCTTTTGGAGCAGCAAATTTACTTCCTAGAACAGCATATGCAGCAATGGATCCCTGCGTTTTGCGAGAAAATCTTAAAAAATACTGATAGTTCCTTATATAAAGGTGCAGCATTACTACTATTGGATTTTATGCAATCAGATTATGAATCTATAATCGAAATAAAGGAGGCATTTGCATCATGGCAGATAAAAAGCCACTAATTTCAACGAATATGAAGCGCCGTACGTTTTTAAAATGGACCGGAGCCGCTGCTGTTCCCGTTATTGCCGGGGAATTGGCACGAAGCTTTTGGTGGATCGCAAGGCAGAGAAAAGTAGTATAGCAAAAGAGGATGATAGTCCAGAAACTATTGTTACAACCTGTAGTGTAAATAACTGCGGCGGACGTTGTTTAATTAAAGCCCATGTTAAAGATGGCGTCGTCGTACGTTTGACCACAGATACATCGAATAAAGATTTAAAAACTCCTTCGCTGAAGGCTTGTGTGCGTGGACGAAGCTACCGTTCGATGCTTTATCATCCTGACCGCTTAAAATATCCGATGAAGCGGGTTGGTAAGCGGGGCGAAGGAAAGTTTGAGCGTATCTCTTGGAAAGAAGCGGTTGATACAATTGCTTCTGAAATGAAGCGCATTGGCGATAAGTATGGACCTGAATCCCGCTATGTAAACTATGCATCCGGGAACCAAGGTATCTTAGCTGGCCGAAACGCGGCGCGTAGATTGCTTTCAATGACAGGTGGTTTCCTAGGTTACACCAATGACTATAGCTCTGGCTGTAGTAATGTTGCCACACCTTATACCTATGGGATCAATAATACAGGAAGCAGCTATGATAGCTTGCTTCATTCAAAATTAATCATTCTTTGGGGACAAAATCCGGCAGAAATTATTTTCTCCACTCCTTATCGTGATTTCTTAATGCAAGCGAAGAAAAATGGCGCAAAATTCATCGTCATTGACCCACGTTATACAGATACTGCGGTAACCTATGCCGATGAGTGGATTCCGATCTTACCAACAACGGATACCGCATTGATGGATGCAATGGCGTATGTAATTGTAACCGAGAATTTACATGACCAGGAATTCCTCGACAAGTATTGCGTCGGCTTTGATAGTAAAACAATGCCAGCCGGTGCACCAAAAAATGAATCAGTGAAGAGCTATTTACTTGGCGAGAAGGATGGGATTGCGAAAACGCCGGAATGGGCCGAAAAAATCTGCCGTGTACCTGCAGAAAAAATTCGTGAAATCGCCCGCCTATATGCAACAACGAAACCCGCTGCTCTCATTCAAGGCTGGGGACCACAACGTCAGGCCTATGGTGAGCAAGTAATGCGTGCTGGTGCACAGCTTGCATGTATTACCGGTAACGTCGGGAAGCTTGGCGGCTGGGCTGCAGGAACAGGCTATTATTCTCGTAAAAGCATCGTCTTCCCTTTTAGCTTCGAAAATCCGATTAAAGCGACGATTCCTTGCTTCCTATGGACAGATGCTGTCGAAAGAGGCACGGAAATGACCGCCGCAGACGGCTTAAAGGGTGCAGATAAATTACCAACGAATATTAAAATGATTTTCAATATGGCCGGCAACATGCTTGTCAACCAGCATGCCAATATTAACAAAACAACAGCGCTCCTGCAGGATGAAAGCAAGGTTGAATTCATTGTTGCTAGTGATATATTCATGACCCCTAGCGCGAAGTATGCTGATATTTTGTTACCAGGAACAACCTTCTTTGAACGTGATGATATCGGAACACCTTGGTCAAATGGTGACTACGTCATCCTAGGAAATAAAACAATTGATCCGCTATATGAGTGCCGAAATGAATATGAAGTGTTTGCTGAAATTGCCGATAAATTGGGTGTGAAGGAAAAATTTACCGAAGGCAAAACGATGCTTGATTGGGTTAAAACAGCGATCGAAAAAACACGCGCAGAAATCGACCCTGAATTCCCTACCTATGAAGAATTCAAGAAAAAGGGTGTTCACTATTACCAATACGATGAACCTGAAATTGCTTTTAAAGCGCAAATCGAAGACCTAGCTAATAACCCGTTCGAAACTCCATCTGGAAAAATCGAACTGTTCTCTCAAGCACTATATGATATGAAAAACCCTGAAGAAATACCAGCAATCGGTCGATATGTTTCATCTTGGGAAGGGCCAGAGGATCCACTGATCAAAACATATCCACTGCAAATGATTAGCTGGCATTACAAACGCCGTTGTCACTCCACACACGACAATAACGAGTGGTTAGAAGAAGCAGCTAAGCAAGAAATGTGGATGAACCCAATTGATGCCTGGGCCCGTTCGATTAAAGATGGCGATCGCGTTAAAGTCTTTAATGGTCGCGGTGAGCTCGAAATGGATGTTAAAGTGACAGTTCGAATCGTTCCAGGAGTTGTCGCCATTCCACAGGGCGGCTGGTATAGCCCGAACAAAAAAGGAATTGACCAACGTGGAGCAGCCAATGTTCTAACATCACAGCGTCCTACACCATTGGCAAAAGCGAACCCGCAGTTAACAAACCTTGTTCAGGTTGAGCGAGCTTAATCATAAATTTATGCAGAAAGTGGACAGCGGCTATAAGCATTGCATATATACGCTTAACTTTTAACGGAAGTTCACGTACAAAATTTAAGCCTGCTCTAGTCGCTGGTTCCACATCTGCTAGACTGATAGTTTGCCATATTACTTCTATCAAAAAACAAAAATATCCTTATTTTTAAAGGAGTGAAGAATCTTGACGCAGTTAGGATTTTATATAAATCAAGCCATTTGTATTGGCTGTAAGGCTTGTACGGTCGCCTGTAAGGACAAAAACAATCTAGATGTCGGCATGAACTTCCGCCGCGTATACTCCTATGAAGAAGGCGTATATACGCAAATCGGCAATGGCTTTTCACCACAAATTGCCGCTTACACGTTTTCGATTGCCTGTAACCACTGTGATAATCCGGCCTGTGTGAAAAATTGCCCAACAGGTGCAATTAAAAAACGCTCAGAAGACGGCGTTGTTGTCATTGAGCAGGACGTCTGCATCGGCGCGAAGGCTTGCATCATCGCCTGTCCGTACGGCGCACCTCAATTCAATGCGAAAATCAATAAAACAAACAAATGTAACCTTTGTATCGACCTTATGGAAAAAGGCGAGGATCCCGTGTGCGTTACAACCTGTGTCATGAATGCAATCGAATTCGGCGAGATTGAGAAACTTCGTAAAAAGTATGGTGAGGTTGCACAAATCAAAGGCATGCCGAGTGCTAGCATAACTAACCCAAATCTCGTCATCACTCCACATCGTGACGCAAAACTGTAGGATTTTTTTAGGAAAATAAAGCAGTTTACAATTGGGCCGTGTTTTTCAGAGCATAACTTTGAACCATTTGGGAAGATGGTTTTTAATAACAAAAGACAGGCCCCTTTTTCGATCAAGTATTCTAGCAGATAATCCATTCTGGGTAGGTGAGACCCTTGTCACTTATTTTAAAATGGCTCGAGAGCCTTTCAATTGACCAAACCATAACAGATCGTTGTTCTCGGCAGGTAAGTCCAAAATCCACCTGCACCACATGCATTGAGCATTGCGATACGGAAGCTTTAACGCTTGTCGAGAACAAAATCAAGCTCGATGTGAACAAATGTGATTCATGTGGTGAATGCATTATTGCTTGTCCAATAGCGTCGATTAGCGGGACGGTCCCAAGTAGGACGATCAAGAACGGGAAGCTCTACTATGAGCCCCATTTCTGTCCAACACTTAAAGAATTGCTCATTTTACGAAAAAGAGGACTGAAGGGAATCGCCATCCCGAGTGAGTGGAATGATGAGCAGTGGGAAAAGGTGATCGCGGAAACGAATGAGGTTTTGACCAAGTTGGAAATGACGCCGCTGGTTTTTGTAAAAGCCGAAGCTGTGAAGGAACAAGCGTTAACGCGGCGTGAGCTCTTTACGACTGCCCGCACCAGGAGTCAGAGCTTAGCTAAAGAATTAGCACCTGCTGCCTGGCGGCAAAATCCAAATGCCTGGTCCCTGCCCCATTATTATCAAGACATCCAGTTTTACCAAGTGGAGCTGGATCTTGATCAGTGCTCATTTTGCGGGAGCTGCTTTACTTTGTGTAAGCAAGGAGTTTTTGATCAATCTGAAACGGAGCTTTCAATCGATAATCAAAAATGTACTAATTGCAAGCTGTGCAGCGATGCCTGTCCTGAAGGAGCAATTTCCGTTTCGGAAAGGTTGGGAGCACGCACCGTTGAGGTCCATCAAGTTTTTACCTGGCAAGTGCAAGCGCTGCAAGTCAACGTTCCATTCATTTGACGAGGGCACAGAGCTGTGTCATGTTTGCGTTAGCTTACCTTCTGATTGGTTAATGCCATGATTGAAGTTGAACCGCCGTTTTGGTTTTAATAAAGAGGGACAATCGCATAGGTGCGGTTGTCCTTTTTTAGTCCTTTTTGGTTCACGCGAGCGGAAGCGAGCTTTAGACGGAGCAAAGTCCGTAAACCGTGCAAATATCTAATTGCGTGTGCATATCCACAACTAAACGTGCATAAATTTCAAAAGTTGAACCATATATTTTAAAAGTCGTGCATATATTTAAAAAGTTGTATCATATTTTTTTGAAACTACGTCATATCCATAATTAAACGTGCATATGTGCAAATTTGTGTGCATATAAACTACCGAATTTAACTCACTTTTATTAAAAAATGGTTTATTTCTTAAAAAAACCAAATTTAATGAGTAAAATTTAGTATTTTAAACTTAAAATGGCTATTTATTTATCAAAACCGGTCTATTTTCACTACAAACATCTAAATTTCTGAATTAAACATCACAGCTTTATATTAAAAGCAGGTAGTGCAACAGCTTATCGTTGTTTATCATCTACCACACGTACTTCAATAATGAAGCGTGGCAATGACTGGGTTAATTGTGAATGGAGTTTGGCTCTAGCCGCTATTTCTTGCTTGTTTGTTAAATTTCGTTTCGGATAAACATTTACATACATGGCATCAGCGGTAATCCAGATCGAACCTGGGCGAAAGGCATTAGACCGGTCACGACACCGCGAGCTTGGTTTATTGCTTTCCCTCTGTTATCAGCACCACCATTTGTATTTAACAGGTTTGGGTTTTGATCGCTCATCGTCTGACCACGGGCATTTTCGGCCCTAGTATTGTTATTGTTGGATAGTGGCCTAATTGCATTATCATCGTCGACTCTGTCCGCTTTATTTGCGCTGTATTGCTCGTTTGAGGAGCAACCAGCTAGCGTTGTTGTAACAGTGGCAATCATTAAGAGCAGAAATAAGGTCATTGGCATTAAGTTTAATTTTTTCATTTTTGACATACCTCCTAATGGTAGTATGTCCAGTGCTGTGGGATTTTAGGATGGTGGTTTTTGACTGGTTGGTAGGCTGGCGGTAGTAATTGGAAGCTATTTAACAGCTATAAAAAAACCCGAACCAACTCTCTTAACAAGAGTCGGAACGGGTTTCTTTGTATATCAGTTTAATCGCTTAGCTTAGCCTATCCTATCTATTTTTCACTGCTGCTTCCTACCGAGTTATTCTCCTTCGCTTGACTCTCATCTTCGCTACTAGTTTTCGGCACTTCGTGATGGTGGCGGCACCTTGGCTCATAAGCTTCGGAGGCTCCGACCAAAATGACGGGATCGTGGTAAGAGGCTGGCCGGCCATTGATTAAGCGTTGAGTACGGCTTGCTGGTGAACCACATTCAGCACACACAGCCTGGAGCTTAGTCACTTGTTCAGCAATTGCCATTAGCGCAGGCATTTGACCGAACGGCTCACCGCGAAAATCTTGGTCTAAGCCTGCAGTTATCACTCGATAGCCACTATCAGCGAGCTGCTGGATGACAGCGACGATGTCTTCATCGAAAAATTGAACCTCGTCGATTGCGATGACATCTACTTCATCATCAATAAATTGAAAAATTTCGCTTGAATCCGCGATTGGATGAGCGATAAATGATGCACCATTGTGGGAAACAACAGCTTCCTCGCTATACCGATTATCAATTCTAGGCTTAAATACGACAACTTTTTGTTTAGCAAATTGCGTTCTTTTTACACGGCGAATAAGCTCCTCTGACTTCCCGGAAAACATGCTTCCACAGATTACTTCGACCCAACCGCTTTGTTTCATTACGTACATGAACGGCCTCTCCTTCCACGTCCATTGATCTATCCTTAACTTAAACAAATCGTGATTTTTTTATGAAAAAAGGGTCCAAATCATTGTCTGAATGATTTTACCCTTGATTGATTCTTTTATAATACGGTTTTAAAAAACAAAAAACAGGCAAGGAGGTATGAAACTGCTTGCCTGCTTTCATGCAATTTTACTTGGTAATTACTTAATACCGTATTTTTTGTTGAAACGGTCAACTCGTCCGCCTGCTTCAGCAAACTTCTGACGACCTGTATAGAATGGGTGGCATTCAGAACAAGTTTCAACTTTAAGTTCTGGTTTAACTGAACCAGTTTCGAACTCGTTACCACAAGCACATTTCACCAATACAGTTTTGTAATTTGGATGAATTCCTGCTTTCATTCTTTTCATCTCCTTCCGCCCTGAATCTTTCGAAACAGAGTTATCTATTACAGGTTAGAACAAATTCTAACTCCGTAAAACTTCAAAAACACACTGAAATTATTATAACAAGCTAACCTGTGATTTGCAACAAAGGAATTGTGGCAAAACCCCTCACAAATCCACATGGATAATATTACCGAATCAAAATCACTTTACCCCATTACAGCAGCGGGGGGCTGTCCCCCGCTACTTCACCGCAATACAGCAACGGGGGACAGACCCCCGCCACTTCACCGCGGTGGAGTACGACTTTAGCCGCGTTTGGCTTTTATTTCGTCTCCGAGCATGTTGAAGAAGTCTTCGTTTGTTTTGGTTGTACGTAGTTTTTTCAGGAACTTCTCGGCAAAATCTGGTGAATCTGTCATAGATTTGCGGATAGCCCATAGTTTGTCCAATTGATCCTTTGGTAGAAGAAGCTCTTCCTTCCGAGTACCAGAGCGACGAATATCCAAGGCTGGGAAGATTCGACGTTCAGCTAAGCTACGGTCAAGGTGCAATTCCATGTTTCCAGTACCTTTAAATTCTTCATAAATTACGTCGTCCATACGTGAACCTGTATCAACAAGCGCCGTTGCCAAGATTGTCAAGCTACCGCCCTCTTCAATATTTCGGGCTGCCCCGAAGAAACGCTTCGGACGATGGAAAGCTGCTGGGTCAATCCCCCCAGAGAGCGTACGACCGCTTGGTGGGATAACTAAGTTATAGGCACGAGCTAGACGTGTAATGCTATCCATTAAAATGACAACATCACGCTTATGCTCAACAAGGCGCATGGCCCGCTCAAGCACGAGCTCTGCCACTTTAATATGGTTTTCAGGAACCTCGTCAAAGGTTGAGCTGACGACATCACCAGCGACAGAACGCTCGATGTCGGTTACCTCTTCTGGACGTTCGTCAATAAGTAGAACAATCAGCTCAGCATCGGGATGATTGGATGTAATGCTATTGGCGATTTCTTTTAGAAGCATGGTTTTACCGGCTTTAGGCGGGGCAACGATCAATCCACGCTGTCCAAAGCCTACAGGGGCTAGGATATCCATAATTCGTGTTGAGAGATGTCTTGGAGATGTTTCAAGCTTCATTAAGCGGTCTGGATATAATGGTGTTAAGGCTGGGAAATGGACCCGTTCTTTTGCTGTCTCAGGGTCATCACCGTTAACGGCTTCAACATGGAGTAAGCCAAAATAACGTTCGTTTTCTTTAGGAGGACGAACCTTTCCGGAAACTTTGTCACCGTTTCTTAAATCAAAACGACGAATTTGCGATGCAGAAATATAAATATCCTCTGAACTCGGTGAATAATTAATCGGTCGCAAGAAGCCAAAGCCCTCGGATTGAATGATCTCGAGAACACCTTCCATAAAGAAGTAGCCTTGCTGTTCAGCACGAGCTTTTAATATCGCAAAAATTAATTCTTTTTTCGTTAATTTACTGTAATATGATACTTTCAACTGACGCGCATGCTCGTACAGTTCCTTCAGTTTCATATTTTCTAAACTTGAAATGGTTAGTTCCATGATTACACCACACTTTTACAGATTCGTATGTTCCACCATATAATGGTAAAAATAATTATTATAATGATATGGATGGAAAAAATAGTAAGATTTATATTTCGAAGATTTCTTGAAGTATAAGAAGAGTAAAAAATTATACGTAGATAACTTTTACAAAAGGGAAAAAACAATTAATATTTTACCCTTATTTGTAAAAAATAATCAACTAATATTTTCAAGAAAGGAACTAATAGTAGGACATTATGTGGCTTTATAGAAAAGAGGCTGACTCAAACAACAATCCCTAAACCACACAGACTCAAGCTCGACCCTTTTACTATAAAGGGATCAAAGCCTGACATGATGCGCAAAAGGCACTATTCTGAGTCAGCCAACTAGTTATTATTTACAATTTTTTAAAGAACAAGGTTTGGCTTTTTAGTTAAATAGTGCTTACCGTCAATGAAACGAACAGTACCTGTTTTCGCACGCATAACAACGGATTGTGTTGTTCCATGCGAACCTTTAAATTGGACGCCACGAAGCAATTCACCATCGGTTACACCTGTTGCAGCAAATATACAGTCGTCACCTTTAACAAGGTCTTCCATTCTAAGGACTTTATTTACTTCAATCCCCATTTTGTGACAGCGTAAGATTTCTTCCTCATTGGAAGGGATTAGCTTTCCTTGAAGTTCCCCGCCTAAACATTTTAGAGCAACGGCAGCGATTACTCCCTCAGGTGCGCCACCGATTCCGAATAAAATATCAACACCGGTGTGCTCGAAGGCAGTATTGATGGCTCCGGCAACGTCTCCATCATTAATCAATTTAATACGCGCGCCTGCTTCACGTATTTGGTCAATAATATGTTGGTGACGTTCGCGGTTTAACACCGTTGCAACGACGTCACAAACATCTTTATTTTTTGCCTTGGCAACAGCCTTAAGGTTGTCCAAAACTGATGCATTAATGTCGATTTTACCAACCGCTTCAGGGCCAACAGCAATTTTATCCATGTACATATCAGGT
Organism: Bacillus sp. T3; assembly: GCF_033449965.1. NCBI lineage: Bacteria > Bacillati > Bacillota > Bacilli > Caryophanales > Bacillaceae > Bacillus > Bacillus sp. T3. The sequence continues at coordinate 344,902 of NZ_CP137761.1, read as the reverse complement.
GCATGAAGTAAATTACCATGATCAGCAATCGCAATAACAGCAAGAGCGTTCCAGCCACCTGCAGCGACGATGTTGGTTCCTTCTAAAGGATCAACGGCTACGTCCACACCAGGGCCATGGCCTGTACCAAGCTTTTCGCCAATATAGAGCATCGGTGCTTCATCCATTTCACCTTCACCAATTACGACGACACCTTGCATTGGTATTGAGTTAAATTCATTTCTCATTGCAGTTGTAGCGGCATCATCCGCTTCGTCCTTTTTACCAAGTCCCATCCATCGGGCAGAAGCAAGTGCTGCCCCCTCTGTTACTCTGACTAATTCTAATGTTAAACTTCTCTCCATCGGTTTCCCGCCTCCCAATTGCATTGGTGCTATCTCTAGAAGTCTATCTTTTAGTTAAGTATTTTTTAATTGTTCTTTTTCTTCTTTTGTAAGCTCCTCGCGCCATACTGTTGCCCCTAGGCCTTGGAGCTTTTCAACGATGTGACTGTAGCCACGGTCGATATGCTCAAGCCCTGTTACCTCAGTAATTCCCTCAGCCATTAGGCCGGCAATCACTAACGCGGCACCAGCACGGAGGTCGCTTGCTTTCACTTTTGCTCCTTGAAGCTGGACAGGTCCATTGATAATAGCTGAACGTCCTTCCACCTTAATGCCGGCATTCATTCTGCGCAGCTCGTCAATGTGCTTGAAGCGTGCCCCATAGATGGTATCAGTTACAACAGCAGATCCTTCAGCCCTTGTTAAAAGTGAAGTAAATGGCTGCTGGAGATCGGTTGGAAAGCCCGGATAAACTAGTGTTTTAATATCAACCGCTTTCAATTTTTTCGTCGGATTGATAAACACTTGTTCGTCACTTTCCTCAATTACAACGCCCATTTCTCTCAACTTAGCAATCAAGGATTCGAGGTGTTCCGGAATGACATTATCGATGAGCAGACCTTCCCCAACTGCTGCTCCTAATATCATATAGGTTCCTGCTTCAATCCGGTCTGGAATAATTGTGTGACGACAGCCGTGAAGCTGATCAACACCATCAATACGAATGACATCGGTACCAGCACCTTTAATCTTCGCACCCATATTTGTAAGAAGTGTTGCTACATCAATGATTTCTGGCTCTTTTGCTGCATTTTCAATCACGGTCCGACCTTTTGCGCGAACAGCTGCAAGCATGATATTAATTGTTGCACCGACACTGACCACATCAAGATAAATTCGAGCACCACGAAGCTCGTCCGCACGCAAATAAATCGCTCCTTGCTCGTTGGTCACTTTTGCCCCAAGAGCTTCAAAGCCTTTGATATGTTGGTCAATTGGACGGGGTCCGAGATGGCAGCCGCCTGGTAAGCCAATGACAGCCTTTTTGAATCGACCAAGCATTGCTCCCATTAAATAGTAGGAAGCTCTTAGCTTTTTCACTTTTCCATTCGGCAAGGGCATGGAAATCATTGAGGTCGGATCCACTGTCATTTCATTGTTCGAAATATTAACTGTACCACCAATTTCTTCTAATAACCCCTTTAAGATTTGAACATCCGAAATATCAGGTAATCCTTCTATCGTAACAGGAGAATCTGCCATAATTGTTGCTGGAATTAAGGCAACTGCACTGTTTTTAGCACCACTAATACGCACGGTGCCTTTTAAAGGATAGCCGCCTGCAATTTTAAGCTTTTCCATTACTAGCTCCCTTCTAAGCCTTAAGTGAAGAATAATCGCTACAAAAACCTGTTGAAAGGTACTAAAATAAGCTCAGGCACCTTTAAGGCTTGTCTTTCTTTCACCCATATTATTATAGTAAATCTAAATCCATAACCTATTATACAGGTATCATTTTCCATTCGCAAAAGGCATAGTAAAATATACTAGCATTTTGCACAAATAAATCTATATTTTATACTGAAATTCAACGAAAGAATCGATGGGCTCCAGTATCAATTTTCACTTATCGGTTGTTCCAGTCTTTGATGAATGCCTCAATTCCTTTGTCTGTTAACGGATGTTTTGTTAATTCCGCAATGACTTTAAATGGAATCGTAGCAATATGTGCACCGCGAAGTGCTGCTTCGGTTACGTGCATTGGATGGCGAATCGATGCTGCAATAATTTGCGATTCGATGCCGTGCACATTGAAAATTTCAGAAATAGTAGAAATTAAATCAAGACCATTTTGGCCAATATCATCTAAACGACCAAGGAATGGAGAAACATATGTAGCTCCTGCTCTAGCAGCTAACAATGCTTGGTTTGCATTGAAAATAAGCGTTACATTCGTTGTAATTCCTTCTTGTGTTAAAGCATAGCAAGCTTTCAAACCATCTGGAGTCATTGGAAGTTTCACTGTAATGTTTGGAGCGATTGCAGCAAGCTCTTTCCCTCTTTGATCATTCCTTCTGCATCAAGGGCAATAACCTCAGCACTGACAGATCCCGGAACTAATTCGGCAATTTCACGAATACGATCGTGGAAGGCTACGTTTTTTTCTTTTGCTACAAGAGATGGATTGGTTGTTACACCAGCTAGAATTCCAAGTGCGTGTGCTTCACGAATTTCGTCAATATTTGCTGTATCGATAAAAAACTTCATTACTTTTTCCCCTGTCATGGCCGTTTATATTTTTGTTTTTTATTTTGTTCGATCGTGCCTGTTGATTTCCGCTGCAGGCACTCGCTTTCCGCGGGAGTCCTGGAGCCTCCTCGGCGCTTTTGCGCCTGTGGGGTCTCCCGTGCCACCTACTCCCGCAGGAGTCTCGTACCTTCCGCTCCAATCAACAATTGGAGCAAAATTTACAACGAGCTTTATTTTAAATAATGCACTGAAACCGCCCTCTAATTAGGGGCGGTTTCAATATGATCTATTCAACAAAATTACGCTTTGTTTGATGAACCAAATTCACGAATTTTGCCAATTACAGTTTCTTTGATTACGTCGCGAGCTGGTCCTAAGTATTTACGTGGATCGTACTCGTCAGGCTTAGCAGCCAATACTTCACGAACGGCTTTCGCAGAAGCAATTTGGTTTTCTGTATTAACGTTGATTTTAGCTGTTCCTAAAGATACAGCTTGTTGGATATCCTTTGTAGGGATTCCAGTTCCACCGTGAAGTACTAAAGGTACTCCAGTTAGGTTACCGATTTCTTCCATTTCTTTGAAACCTAAGTTTGGTTCACCTTTGTATGGTCCATGAACAGAACCAAGCGCTGGTGCTAGGCAATCGATGCCAGTACGTTTAACAAGGTCTACGCACTCTTGTGGGTCAGCGTAAATGATACCTTCAGCAACAACATCGTCCTCTTGTCCGCCAACTGTTCCTAATTCAGCTTCTACAGAAACACCCTTAGCGTGTGCATATTCAACCACTTTAGTTGTGATTTCAATGTTTTCCTCATATGGGTGGTGAGAGGCATCAATCATAACAGATGTAAAGCCAGCATCAATTGCTTCTTTACACTTTTCGAAGCTTGAACCGTGGTCAAGGTGAATCGCAACAGGAACGGTAATCTTAAGATCTTCTAATAGACCTTCTACCATTTTCACAACTGTCTTGAAGCCTGACATGTAACGAGCTGCACCTTCAGAAACACCTAGGATAACTGGTGATTTTTCTGCTTCTGCCGCTTGAAGGATTGCTTGTGTGAATTCAAGGTTATTAAGATTAAATTGTCCAACAGCATAGCCTTCTGCTTTTGCTTTGTTTAACATTTCTGTCATTGAAACTAAAGGCATTATTACTTCCTCCTTCTTGTTGATCGCAGTTGCTTTTCATTAGCAGTATTTCTTTATAAAGGGTAACCTTCAACTTACATGATTATGTACTCTTAAGAATCCTTCTTAAAAAAAAGAAACTAGCGACCCTATCGAACTCCATAAGTATAATACCAAAAAGAAAGTAGAAATGCTATGCTTCCGACACCGATTTACACTTTGTTCATAAAGCAAACGTTTTCTTCTCAGCTTTTTTTGAAAAATATAGAAAAAGCCCGAAAAATGTATAAATTTCTGCAGTTATTTCGGGGCATTTACCTAAGAATTTAATTTGAAGATACTGGAATATACTTGCGAACCGCTGCGCGAATATCGTCAATATCAAATGGTTTAGCAAAATGAGTCAGAGCTCCAAGGTCCTTAGCTTCTTGAATCATATCCAATTCTCCATACGCTGTCATAATGATGACACGAATATCAGGCTCCACAACCTTCATCCGCTTCAATATTTCAATTCCATCCATCCCGGAATTTTCATATCTAGTAAAACGAGGTCTGGAGTGTTTTTATTAACCACTTCTAACGCTTGAATACCGTTAGCCGCTTGGAATGTTTGATAGCCCTCTTTTTGTAATACTTCATTGAGCAATATTCTAATCCCAAATTGATCGTCTACGATTAAAACTTTTCCTTTCATACAATCCACCTCTTCTTTTTTAATGCTTCCCTTTTTTTAAAAATAATTCTAGGTTGCTTTAATGATAATTTTTTACAATTTTAACTATTTATTGGATTAGCGCTGATTTTAATTCCCAATTGGTATATTTCGAGTTTTGTGATGCGTTTTCCTGCCTATCAATGGAATGAAGACCTTTTTTCTAGAATAATGTTTCGACAGATTTTACTGTTTTTCGCAAAAAGAATATAATCTGAAGAAGTAAATTTGTTATGGAGGCTTACTCATGTTAAAAATGTTTTCAACGCAATTATCTGGTTTGTTTAAAAAAATCCAAGAGCAGAATGAATTTGAGCTCGAGGACGGCGCCCGACTTCTAGCTCAGGCTGTTGTTGGTGATGGATGTATCTATGTTCGTGGCTTTGGCGAAATGGAAGCGGTCGAAGCTGAGGCTGTTTTTGGTGCGGAGCCATTGGCGTATGTGAAAAAGTGGGAAAGCGATTTAGATTGCCGAGATGTGACGGGTGCGGATCGCGTGTTGATGTTCACTCGCTTTTCGAATGATGCCGATGCTATCGAGCTCGGGCGCGAACTGCATGAGCGTGGCCTAGCGTTTGTTGCGGTGTGTACGGTAGTAGATACTGAAAATAACCTTGGCGATTTGGCGGATGTCGTGATTGATCTAAAGCTTGCCAAAGGCTTGCTGCCAGGAGAAGAAGGTAATCGAATCGGCTATCCTGGGGCAATGGCTGGTTTGTTTGTTTATTATGCATTGAAATTCACGTTGGATGAGATTATGGAGGACGTGGAGTAGGTAAGTTAAATTGGTCGCAAGTTCGAAGTTGTGCATATCGAGGGAAAGCCGTGCATAACGCGTGCAGCCCGTGCATAAGTTTAAAAAGTTGTATCATAAATTTCTAAAGTTGTATCATAAATTTTTAAAGTCGTGCATATATTTTTTTAGTTGGATCATATCAAGCTTCAAACGTGCATAAGCAGTAAAATGCGTGCATATATTTGGGCTCAAACTTAAATTTTTTTAAAAATAGATATCCTTTTGGAGAAAATAGCCCTCACTTTATTAAAAAATTAACCATTTCAGCGTAGGAATCAGGAAAATTTAATCCTTTTTTTAAAATTGTTCGCTTTTTTTAATTTTTTAATTTCAGTAGTGCGATCTAAACTAGAACGATTACGATTTTTTCAATTACAAGGTTACAGATTCAATAAAATAAAAAACCTCGCCGGACAGGACATGCAACCAAGACAAGCTTGGTGGCACCCACTCCAAAGGCGAGGTTTTTCTATACTATCTCTATCAAGCCCCGCAAACCTGCAGGGCCATTTTCACTATACTATTTCTATTTTTCACCATATTGCAATGAAGCTTTGATGAAGTCACGGAATAGTGGTTGTGGGCGAGTTGGTCTTGATTTGAACTCTGGGTGGAACTGAGATGCCACGAACCATGGGTGATCGTTTAATTCGATAACCTCAACTAGGCGGCCGTCTGGGCTTGTGCCGGAGAACACGAAGCCTTCTGCTTCCATTGCTTGGCGGTAGTGATTGTTGAATTCGTAACGGTGGCGGTGGCGCTCGTATACGACTTCCTCACCGTATGCTTCGAATGCTTTTGATCCTGCAGTCAGCTTACAAGGGTACAAGCCTAAGCGCAATGTTCCGCCTAAATCCTCAATATCCTTTTGCTCTGGTAACAGGTCAATGACCGGATTTGTTGTTTCAGGGTTTAGCTCAGATGAATGTGCATCCTTTAATCCTCAGGACGTTGCGTGCATATTCGATCGATGCTAATTGCATTCCTAAGCAAATGCCTAAGAACGGTCTCTTTTGCTCACGAGCGTATTGTGTTGCTAAAATTTTCCCTTCGACACCACGATCGCCGAAGCCGCCAGGAACTAAAATTCCGTCTGCGTCTTCAAGTAATTGAGCTACGTTTTCTGCATTTACATGCTCTGCATTGATCCAATTGATTTCGATATCGGCATCAAATGAATACCCAGCATGTTTTAATGCCTCAACGATAGAAATGTAGGCATCCTGTAGCTCAACATATTTCCCAACAAGGGCAATTTTCGTTTTGCGGGAAAGATTGCTAACTTTGTCGACAAGCTGCTTCCACTCGGTCATGTCCGCTTCTGGAACGGCAAGCTTTAAGTGGTCACAAACGATTTGGTCAAGATTTTGCTCTTGAAGTGCTAATGGAATCGAATACAGTGTATCCGCATCCTGACACTCGATTACGGCATCTTTATCAATATCACAGAATAAGGCAATCTTATCCTTCATATCTTGTGAAATTGGCATTTCTGTACGAACAACAATCACGTTTGGTTGAATTCCAAGGCTACGAAGCTCTTTTACGCTGTGCTGTGTAGGCTTCGTCTTCATTTCACCAGCTGCCTTGATGTAAGGAACTAACGTACAGTGGATATACATAACGTTATGAGTACCGATATCGCTCTTGATTTGACGAATTGCTTCAAGGAATGGAAGTGACTCGATGTCCCCGACTGTTCCTCCGATTTCCGTGATTACTACGTCAGCATTTGTTTCATGGCCTGAACGGAAAACGCGCTCTTTTAATTCGTTTGTGATATGTGGGATAACCTGTACTGTACCGCCAAGATAATCACCACGGCGCTCTTTTTTCAATACGGAAGAATAAACTTTCCCAGTTGTTACGTTGCTGAACTTGTTTAGGTTAATGTCGATAAAACGCTCATAATGGCCTAAATCCAAGTCTGTTTCCGCACCATCATCGGTTACGAATACTTCACCATGCTGGTATGGACTCATAGTTCCTGGGTCCACGTTAATGTATGGATCAAATTTTTGAATCGTCACACTTAACCCTCTGTTTTTTAACAGTCGCCCTAAAGATGCTGCTGTTATCCCTTTTCCTAACGATGAAACTACACCGCCCGTAACAAAAATATACTTTGTCATAAAAGTTGCCTCCTCTTAAACAGTTTGTACAATTTAGCCTTTATTTAAAGACTCACATCGCAAATTCGTAGTGGGGAAAAACGTTTATGGCACTCGCCCTACAGGCAGCCATTCCATACCAATTACCATATTTAGCCTGTGTTAAATTTGAATGTTGATTTCCGCTTCAGGTGCTCCCTTTCCGCGGGGAGTTCCGGGAGCCTCCTCGGCGCTTTTGCGCCTGTGGGGTCTCCCGTGCCACCTTCTCCCGCAGGAGTCTCACACCTTCCGCTCCAATCAACAACGAGCTTTAACAAAGCCTCTTTTCAAATAAGAAAGAGTAGAAAGATATGAATATTATTCCTATATAAAACATAAAAAAACGCTCCGCCTACCACCTGGGTAAGGGAGCGTTCTAAGAATCAAACTTATCGTTGTCCTTTTTTAAGGAGCCCAAAAAGTATTCTACAAGCGCCTGTCGAAAAAGTCAAGAAAATATCGAAAGGCGGAAGGCGCCCGTTTATCGGCGACAAGCATAAGACGAGCCAGCCGAAAGGTTGTACTTTACCTTTTGGACGGATTGGCTTATGACCTCGAGCCGATGGCGCCTGCAGCTAGACAACTCGAAAAGTGAAAGCGGCCATGTAGCCCCGATTTCACACAAAAAAACGCTAGACTTAACTAAGTCCAGCGCCTCATCACAATTATTTTTCGTCTTCGTCGTCTAAATCTTCATCAAGATCATCATCTTCGTCAAGATCTGCATCATCGTCTAGGTCGATTTCTTCTAGCTCAGCGTCATCTTCGAGAAGATCATCATCGTCATCATCTAAGTCGTCATCAAAGTCATCATCGTCTTCGTCGAGAATATCGTCATCAAGCTCATCGACATCATCGAAACCAAGATCGTCGTCTTCTTCGATTTCATCAAAGTCTTCGAAGTCATCATCTTCGACAACTTTCTTCGCCTTCTTCTTCTTCGGTTTCACAGGTGTCACAATTTCTTCTTCAACCTGGTCAACTGGATACCACGTGCGTATCCCCCAACGATTGTCGCCTAATGCTAAAAAGCGGCCATCTATGTTCAAATCTGTATAAAATTGAGCGATACGCTGCTTTACTTCTTCATCAGTAATGTTCAATGTTTTCTTAATTTCATCAATGATCTCTGGAAACGCAACTGCTTGTTTCTTTCCAGATAAAAATTCGTACGCTATTTCGATAAAAGACATTTCTTGCAATTGCTCTTTTGAGTATTGTTCAAGACTCAATCTCCGCACTTCCTTTCACTATTAAAAACCCCTGAAGGGAATAAACACCCAAAATACATATTCTTCATTATAAACAAAATCCTACCGTTTATGCTAGTTCTATCTATCAATCCGTTATTTTTTTCTTCTTATTTAAGAGAATCATCGGTTTGCTTTGGGGTCTCTTTTAGTTTTTTAAATTGCCGGTAGGAAAGATAGAAAAGGAAAAAGGAAAGAAGAAAAAACGAAATTGCACCTAGCTGATGTGAATAAAGATAATATGTTCCAACGGCTGCCACTACGCTTAAAATTATGTATATGATTGGCTTCAAAGCACTCACATCCAAACTCAAATTATGTATTTACAAATGGTCGTAACAAAATGGTGGAACAGCAAAAGTCCAGATTCCAACCTACATTTCTCATTATATAAAAAAAACGGCAATAAAAACAGGTCTGACAAAAGCTTCTGTCAGACCCATTTCTGCTATTAGAAAATGATCTTTACATGTTACGACGATATTGACCGCCGACTTTGTAAAGTGCTTGGGTGATTTGGCCAAGACTTGCATACTTTACAGTTTCCATTAATTCAGCGAACACATTGCCACCGCTCATTGCTACTTGCTGAAGGCGAGCTAATGCTGCAGCGGTTTGATCACTGTGCTTTGCTTGGAATGCTCTCAAGTTCGTGATTTGTAATTCCTTCTCTTCGTTGGAAGCTCGAGCAATTTCCATATTGTTAATTTCTTCTGTCGAAGGTGGATTTGGATTCAAATACGTATTTACACCGATGATTGGCAATTCACCAGAATGCTTCTTCATTTCATAGTACATCGATTCATCCTGGATCTTTCCACGTTGGTATTGCGTCTCCATTGAACCAAGCACACCGCCGCGATCATCCATGCGCTCAAATTCCTTCAGAACAGCTTCCTCAACTAAATCGGTTAATTCCTCAACGATAAACGAGCCCTGAAGTGGATTCTCATTTTTCGTTAAGCCATGTTCTTTCGTAATGATCATCTGAATAGCCATCGCTCGGCGAACGGATTCCTCCGTTGGCGTAGTAATCGCCTCATCATAAGCATTTGTATGAAGTGAATTACAGTTATCATGCAAGGCCATAATTGCTTGCAATGTCGTGCGAATATCGTTAAAGTCAATCTCCTGCGCGTGCAGAGAACGACCAGAGGTTTGTACATGGTACTTCAGCTTTTGGCTCCGCTCATTGGCACCATATTTATCGCGCATTACGGTTGCCCAAATGCGGCGTGCCACGCGACCGATCACCGTATACTCAGGATCTAGACCATTAGAGAAGAAGTAAGACAGATTCGGTGCAAAGTCATCAATATGCATGCCTCGACTTAGGTAGTACTCAACGAACGTGAACCCATTCGCAAGCGTGAACGCAAGCTGCGAAATTGGATTCGCCCCAGCCTCAGCGATATGATAGCCAGAAATCGAAACAGAATAATAGTTGCGCACCTTTTGATCGATAAAATACTGCTGGATATCACCCATCATGCGCAGTGCAAATTCTGTTGAGAAGATACATGTATTTTGACCTTGGTCTTCTTTAAGGATATCAGCCTGAACTGTACCTCGAACCACTTGTAGGGTTTGCTCTTTTACCTCAACAATTTCTGCTTCCGTAAGCTCACGGCCAAGCTCTGCTTGTTTTTCTCGACCTGCTGATGAATCGCTGTATTCATGAACATCGCTAGGATAATTGGCGCCGGTCCATTGATCGTCATTGATACAGATGTTGATGGATGGCACAAATCAAAGCCTGCATACAACTTCTTCATATCATCTAAAGTACAAACGTTTACGCCACTTTCACCGATTTTTCCAAAAATGTCAGGACGGTGATCTGGGTCTTCTCCGTAAAGGGTTACAGAGTCAAACGCCGTACTTAAGCGCTTCGCAGTATCATCCTTTGACAGGTAGTGGAAACGGCGGTTCGTCCGCTCTGGTGTTCCTTCCCCAGCGAATTGACGCTTCGGATCTTCGCCCTCACGTTTAAACGGAAATACTCCGGCAGTGTACGGGAAGAAGCCTGGTACGTTTTCACGGTAAACCCAGCTTAATATTTCGCCATACTCTTTATATCTTGGTAAAGCAACCTTTGGAATGTCTGTTCCAGAAAGCGATTTCGTTTTTAAAATCGTGACGATTTCTTTATCACGAATCTTTGTAACAAATTTATCAGCCGCATATTTTGCTTTTGTCGCTTCCCAGTTGTTCAAAATATTTTTTGATTCTGGAGAAAGCTTTGCTTCTACGTCTTGCTTTAATGCTTCTAGTGAAGCAATGACTTCGGAGTTTGTTTCCTTTTCTTTTACTGCCTCAATCGCGCCTTCTAATTGGAATAAGCGACGGGCAAGCGCAACCTGCTCTTCAGCCTTTTTATGATAATTGCGAACGGTATCGGAAATCTCCCGTAAATAATAGCGTCGGTCATTCGGAATGATGATATTTTGTTTCTCTACCTTGGCATTCTTTGAGAAGGTCGTCGTCCAATTAGTACCAGCCTTTTCATTGATTTTTTCCACTAAAGCAGCAAACAATGCGTTTGTACCCGGGTCATTAAATTGGCTTGCAATCGTACCATAGACCGGCATGTCAGTATAATCCCGATCGAATAGCTCACGGCTGCGTTGGTATTGCTTTTGGACCTGACGAAGAGCATCCTCTGAGCCTTTGCGTTCAAATTTATTGATAACCACTAAGTCAGCGTAGTCAATCATGTCGATTTTTTCAAGCTGTGAAGGCGCACCAAACTCACTGGTCATGACGTAAAGCGCGACATCACAGATTTCAGCGATTTCAGCATCACCTTGCCCAATTCCACTTGTTTCAACGACGATTAGGTCAAAGCCTGCAGCTTTTGCGACCGCAATCGCATCTTTGATCGCTAACGAAAGCTCGCTTTTTGAACTTCTTGTTGCTAAGCTGCGCATGTAAACACGCGAATCAAAGATAGCATTCATGCGGATTCGGTCACCAAGCAGCGCACCGCCTGTTTTTTGTTTGGTTGGATCAACCGAAAGAATGGCAACGCGCTTCTCTGGAATTTCGTTGAGAAAACGACGAATTAATTCATCTGTTAACGAGCTTTTTCCTGCCCCACCCGTTCCAGGTAATTCCGATAACCGGGTACAGTGCTTTGCAATGTTTTGATTTCTGCTAAAACAGACTCTGCAGCCGCCGCGACTTCTGTTCCAATTTCAACATGCTGCTCAGCAAGCGTAATTAGTTTTGCAACCGCGTTTACTTCACCTGTTTTGAGCTTCTTAATATCTTCAGCTGTATTTTCGCCAACGGTTGGAAAATCAGTCTTTTCAAGCATGAGATTGATCATCCCTTGAAGACCTAAAATCCGCCCATCTTCTGGGGAGAAGAGTCGTGCAATTCCATAATCATGAAGCTCATCGATTTCCTTAGGAATAATAACTCCGCCACCGCCGCCGAAAATCTGGATATGTGAGGCGCCTTTTTCTTGTAAAAGATCATACATATATTTAAAATATTCAACGTGTCCGCCTTGATAAGAGGAGACGGCAATTCCTTGCGCATCCTCTTGAATCGCTGCATTTACAATCTCTTCAACGGAACGATTATGTCCTAGATGGATGACTTCAGCACCGCTCGACTGAAGGATTCGGCGCATTATATTAATTGTTGCATCATGTCCATCAAATAAACTGGATGCTGTTACAAATCGAATGTGGTGCTTCGGCTTATAGACCTTGGTTGTACTCATTTTCTCCCTTCCGGTTGTTTAATCATATATCCCTTTAATCCTTCAAAAATCCAATCCGTTTGCATTTTAATATAATCTTCAAGATTATATTGTTTTTGGATTGACCAGCGGCGGAATCCCCACATCTGGCCTTGGACCACGATATTATGAGCCAACAGATTGACTTCGTTTGGCGTCATATCCAGTTCGCCTTTGTCGACGACAAGCTGAATCACATCCTCAAGCATCGAAACCATCCCGATTTCCTTTTTTAGTACATAAGGGAGGGCATCCTTCGAGAGTGATTTTGCTTCCTGGTACATGACAAGAACTTCCTCCTGGACGTTATCCATGATCCGAAAGAAATTTTCAATCCCGTGGCGCAGGCTTTCAAGCGTCCCCTGGTGTGAGGCTAAGTCCTGCGCGAGCTGATCCTGCACCTCATCATAAATGCTGTCACAAACGAGATACAAAATATCCTCTTTTGACCTGATATATTCATAAAGGGTTCCAATACTGAAGCCAGCTTCCCTAGCAATCTCTCTTGTAGTGGTGCGATGGAACCCTTTTTGTTTAAATAGAGCAATAGCGCTTTTGATCATCTGGTTTCGTCTTATTTTTACAAGACGTTCATCCTTCACGGATGCATGCACTTCTCTCTTTTTCATGATTCCAACCGCCTTTTCACCTTCTTGCTGGATTATTAATGATTAGACTCTGCTAAAATTGTCTATTGATTTCCGCTCAAAGTGCTCCCTTTCCGCGTGGGAGTCTCGCACCTTCCGCTCTAATCAACACAGTGTACAAAAAGCATTCTCTTGTTCAAAGCCGTGGCTTAAATACATATTTTAGTCAATAAAAGGGACCTAGGCGTTCTTCCTAAGCCCCCAGCCATTGAAAATTATTTTGTAACCATCCGGGAAATAACTAATCGTTGAATTTCTTGTGTTCCTTCGTAAATTTGTGTGATTTTTGCATCGCGCATGAAGCGTTCCACTGGGTAATCCTTCGTATAGCCATAGCCGCCGAAAATTTGAACCGCATCCGTCGTTACCTTCATCGCTGTGTCGCCTGCAAATAGCTTCGACATCGCAGATTCTTTACCGTATGGAAGGCCTTCTGACTCTAACCATGCAGCCTGGTAAGTTAATAGACGTGAAGCTTCAACGCTTGTTGCCATGTCTGCTAGCTTAAAGCCAATCCCTTGTTGAAGTGCGATTGGTTTACCGAATTGGACGCGCTCTTTTGCATAGTCAACCGCTGCATCGAGTGCACCTTGAGCGATTCCAACAGCTTGAGCAGCAATTCCGTTACGGCCGCCATCAAGTGTCATCATCGCGATTTTGAAGCCTTCTCCTTCTTGACCTAGTAAGTTTTCAACTGGAACGCGGCACTCTTCGAAAATGATTTCAGTTGTAGGCGATGAACGAATCCCTAATTTCTTTTCCTTCTTACCTACAGAGAAGCCTTCAAAGCTGCTTTCAACGATAAATGCACTTGTTCCTTTTTGCTTGTTTTCTGGATCAGTTAAAGCAAAAACTACATAAATATCAGCAACGCCGCCGTTTGTGATAAAGATTTTTGCACCGTTTAATACGTAGTGGTCCCCTTCACGACGAGCAGTCGTTCTCATCCCACCAGCATCGGAACCGCTGCCTGCTTCAGTTAAGCCGTAGCCACCAATGCTTCTTCCTTCTGCCATTGGGCGTAAATATTTTTGCTTTTGTTCTTCGTTACCAAATTTAAAAATCGGCCAGCCTGCAAGTGAAGTATGAGCGGATAACGTAACACCTGTAGAGGCACATACGCGAGAAAGCTCTTCTACTGCGATACAATAAGCTAAGTAGTCACTGCCAATTCCGCCGTACTCTTCTGGCCAAGGAATCCCTGTTAAGCCTAGCTCTGCCATTTTGTCAAAAATCTCACGGTCAAAGCGCTCGTTTTCATCGCGCTCAGCTGCGCTTGGTGCAACCTCATTTCGAGCAAAATCCCGTACCATTTTGCGAATCATTTCGTGTTCTTCAGTTAATTTGAAATTCATTGTTATTTCCTCCAAAAATTTAATTTGATTTGTGCTCCGTCTAATCTATGTAGTTTGGTTTGTTTTTTACAGATTAGTAGATTAGCTTCCTTACTTTGTTAAATGCTTGTTGATGACAATGCGTTGGATTTCGCTCGTGCCCTCATAAATTTCCGTAATTTTTGCGTCACGGAAATAGCGCTCGACTGGGTAGTCCTCGGTATAACCATAGCCTCCAAATACTTGGATCGCATCTGTTGCTACTTCAACTGCTGCTCTGGAAGCGAATAGCTTTGCCATTGATGCCTCCATCGAACAATTTTGCCCTTTAGACCGCAAATCGGCTGCGCGATAGACTAATAGTTTGGCTGCTTCAACAGCGGTGGCCATGTCCGCGAGCTTAAAACCGATCCCTTGCTGGGCGGCAATAGGCTTACCGAACTGATAACGAGTTTTTGCGTATTCTGTTGCCGCTTCTAACGCGGCTTCGGCGATTCCTAAGCTTTGAGCTGCAATGCCAATTCGCCCGACATCTAGATTAGCCATCGCAATCTTAAAGCCTTCGCCTAGTTGACCAAGCAAGTTGCTAGCTGGAACTCTCATGCTTTCAAATGTCAGCTGGACCGTTCTTGAGCCGTGCAGACCCATTTTCTTTTCATCCTTGCCGACAATAAAGCCCGGTGTATTTTTCTCGACGATAAAAGCACTGATGCCCTTCGTACCAGCAGCTGGGTCGGTGACCGCAAAGACGATGTAAACTTGCGCTTCGCCACCATTGGTGATGAAAATCTTGGAACCGTCGATGATGTATTCGTCTCCGTCTTTAACTGCTCTTGTTTTAATATTGCTTGCGTCCGATCCAGCCTGTGGCTCCGTCAAGCAAAACGCGCCAATATATTCCCCTGAAGCTAGCTTAGGGACATATTTTTGCTTTTGCGCTTCTATGCCAAAATAAAGGATTGGATTCGTGCAAACTGATGTATGAACAGATAGAATGACTCCTATCGTAGCGCTTACTTTTGATAATTCATTTATGGCAATAATGTACGAAACAAAGTCCATTTCCGCACCGCCATAGTTTTCTGGAACAGGAATCCCCATTAAGCCGAGTTCTCCCATTTTCGTTAATATTTCTCGTGGAAAATGACCTTGCTCCATTTTTTCAATGAATGGGGCTACTTCACTCTTGGCAAAATCACGAACCATGCTGCGCATCATTTCTTGCTCGTCAGTAAACCTGAGGTTCATTGCCATTCCCTCCTGATATAGTAACTGAGTTGCCTTACTCATATACGTAGAAACCGCGGCCCGATTTCTTTCCAAGCCAGCCAGCTTTCACATATTTACGAAGAAGTGGGCATGGGCGATATTTATCGTCGCCAAAGCCTTCATGTAGCGTTTCCATAATGTATAGACAAGTGTCTAAGCCGATAAAATCAGCCAGTGTAAGCGGTCCCATCGGATGGTTCATTCCGAGCTTCATTACTTCGTCAATCGCTTCAACTGTCGCTACGCCTTCATGAAGTGCATAGATTGCTTCATTGATCATTGGTAAAAGGATACGGTTTGAAATGAATCCAGGTGCATCATTTACTTCAACCGGAACTTTTTCTAGATTTTTCGTAATATCTTCAATCGTTTGATACACTTCATCAGCAGTTGCTAGGCCGCGAATGATTTCAACGAGCCTCATGACTGGAACTGGATTCATGAAGTGCATGCCGATTACTTTGTCTGGTCTTGATGTTGCTGCTGCAATTTCCGTAATTGGAAGTGAAGATGTGTTACTTGCTAAAATCGTATGGGCTGGAGTAATTTTATCCAACTCAGCGAAGATTTTTGCTTTGATTTCCATGTTCTCAACCGCTGCTTCGATTACAAGATCACAAGCTTCAGCATCCTGCAGGCTTGTTGATGGTGTAATATTCGCAAGAATTGAATCACGAGTTTCAGCTGTGATGCGATTTTTCTCGACATTACGTGAAAGGTTTTTGTTGATTCCGCCAAGACCGCGCTCAACAAATTCTTGTTTAATATCATTTAGAAGTACTTTGTAGCCTGCTTGGGCACAAACTTGAGCAATCCCCGAGCCCATTTGTCCTGCCCCAATAACCATAATTGTTTGAACGTTCATTACTGTATATCCTCCTCATAGCGAGCGCACTAGGCGCTTATATCTTTTTTATTAAAATAGGTAAGTTCAATGCCTTGTTAGTTGTTACTGCTTTGGTACTTCGATCATGATTGCATCCCCTTGGCCGCCACCTGAGCATATCGCTGCGATTCCAAGTCCGCCGCCGCGTCGCTTAAGCTCGTGCATGAGCGTGATGATGATTCTAGCACCGCTCGCACCGATTGGATGCCCTAATGCAACAGCCCCGCCATTCACGTTGAGCTTTTCTGGGTCAAGCCCAGCAATTTGCTTGCTAGCTAGAGCAACAGCAGCAAACGCTTCATTAATTTCAAACAAGTCAATTTCATCAACGGTTTTGCCCGTTTTCTTTAGCAATTCGTTGATTACTACACCTGGTGTTTTCGGGAAATCCTTTGCTTCCATCGCAATAGCCGTATGAGCTACGATATACGCTTCCAGGTGTTCTACCTTCCTTCAATGCGCGCTCTTCACTCATTAGTACAAGTGCAGCTGCACCGTCATTTACACCTGGTGCATTCCCTGCTGTAATCGTTCCCATTCCGTTAAATGCGGGACCAAGCTTGGCTAGTCGTTCAAGTGACGTATCTCTTCGCGGTGATTCATCATGTTCAATAATGGTTGGTTGACCTTTGCGACCGGGAACCTCAACAGGAATAATTTCTTCAGCAAGCTTGCCTGAGTCTATGGCGTTAAGCGCTCTCATATGACTGCGATAAGCCCATTCGTCCTGCTCCTCACGGCTAAGCTCCAGTTCAGTAGCTGTACTGTTTCCGTAAGTACCCATGTGAACGCCGGTAAAGCTGCAGGTTAACCCATCATGCACCATCAAATCCTTGACGGGATGATCGTTCATTCTCAGTCCCCAACGAGCTTTCGGTAGAAGGTAGGGTGCGTTGCTCATCGATTCCATTCCACCGGCAACAATCACCTCTTCATCACCCGCACGAATGATTTGATCGGCAAGTGTGACACTCCGCATTCCAGATGCACAGACCTTATTAATGGTTTCTGTTTTCACTTCCCAAGGAAGACCTGCGTTGCATGCTGCTTGGCGAGACGGGATTTGACCTTGACCTCCTTGAAGAACAGTCCCTAAGATGATTTCACCTACTTGAGTAGGTTCGACGTGAGCTTTTTCTAACGCTCCTTTAACGACGATGCCTCCTAGCTCAACTGCCTTTAAACTGCTTAGACCTCCGCCGAACTTACCAAATGGTGTACGAATTCCGCTTAATATAACTGTTTTTCCCATCTATCGTTCCACTCCTTTATTCAAATTCACCTATCCATTTTCTTATGACAAACCAATGTGTTAATACGTTACTACTTCAAAGTGACTGAACGCTCGCTCGGTTGCGAGGCATAAACCTGCGCAATTTTCGAAAAAACTATGGCCGATTTTTGGAGATCCTTCATTACTATTCTACTGCAGTAATTAGTAAAATTGAATTATTTTACTAAAAATTCTAAATATTTAATTTCCGACATTAATTTACAGTTTCTGGCGAATTTTGGGGAGGCTCGCTCCGACCAAGCTGGTTGGTTGATGGCCACCCCAATATTCACGCACCTTTTCACACTGTTCTATAAATTAAGAGCTCTGTCGAAACATGACATTCATGAATTAAATGATTACGAAACAAGTTCCTTTTGGTCACCACAGATAGCTTTTTCAAGGAGCTCGGCGACGTCATACGTTTTTACATTTTCTTCTACTTCTATTGCTTTTGTTCCGTCAGATAGCATGGTTAGGCAATAAGGGCAACCTGAGCTGATAACGGACGGATTGACAGCTAATGCTTGCTCAGTTCTGGCAACATTGATGCGGTGGCCGGTTTCTTCCTCCATCCACATTAAGCCGCCGCCTGCTCCACAGCACATTCCCGTTTCGCGGTTACGTTCCATTTCCACAAGCTTCACACCAGGAATCGCTTTAAGAATTTCGCGTGGCGGATCGTAAACCTCATTGTAGCGCCCTAAGTAACAGGAATCGTGGAACGTAATCGTCTCGTTCACGTCAAATTTCGGAACGAGTCTTCCTTCTTTGACAAGCTCTGCAAGCACTTCAGTATGGTGGAATACCTCTGCTTGTAAGCCGAAATCAGGATATTCGTTTTTGAAAATATTATAGGCATGCGGATCAATCGTTACGATTTTCTTCACTTCGTTCTTTTCAAACTCATCAATATTGTTTTGTGCTAATTCTTGGAATAGGAATTCATTTCCGAGACGACGTGGTGTATCGCCAGAGTTCTTTTCCTTGCTTCCTAAAATCGCAAATTTCACGCCTGCTTCGTTCAATAGCTTCGCGAACGAAAGGGCAATTTTTTGGCTGCGGTTATCGTATGAGCCCATTGCGCCAACCCAGAACAGGTACTCAAATTCTTCGCCCGCTTTTTTCATTTCTTTAACAGTTGGAATAGTGACATCCTCACGGACATCGCGCCATTTTTCGCGTTCTTTCCGGTTTAATCCCCAAGGGTTTCCTTGGCGCTCGATATTGGTCATCGCTCGTTGTGCATCGGCGTCTAGTTTTCCTTCTGTTAGTGTTAAATAGCGACGAAGGTCAATTATTTTTTCAACATGCTCGTTCATAACTGGACATTGGTCTTCACAGTTACGGCAAGTTGTACATGCCCAAATTTCTTCCTCTGTAATCACTTCGCCAATCAAGCTTGGTGAATAGGCAAGAGTTGCTGCCGCTTCCTCCGCACCTTGGCTTAAGGACGCTAATGCTAATTGGTTCCCCTTTGTGTTTGCGAAGGCAAATGATGGGACCCATGGCTGTTTCGAAGTGACAGCCGCACCGTGATTCGTTAAGTGGTCGCGTAATTTTAAAATTAAATCCATTGGCGACAGCATTTTTCCTGTTCCAGTTGCCGGACACATATTGGTACAACGTCCGCATTCGACACAGGCATATAAGTCGACAAGCTGGAGCTGTGTAAAATCTTCAATTTTTCCAACCCCGAAGGATTCTTGTGATTCATCTTCAAAGTTAATTTTCTTTAATTTACCCGGCTTATCGAGACGGTTTAAATAAACATTGGCAGGTCCAGCAATCAAGTGCATGTGTTTTCCCTGCGGTACATAAACTAAGAAAGTTAGTAGGAACAACAAGTGAATCCACCAAGCTACATAGAACACAACAATGGCAACGGTTTCACTGATACCAGAGAAGATCGTTGCAATCGATGAAGCAATCGGTTCAGACCAAGATGCTTCATGTCCATGCCAAATCATGCCCATCCCATTCCCAAGTAATACTGATAGCATTAAGCCACCGATAAAAATTAAGACAAGTCCATTTTTAAAACCACGCTTTAAGCGCACAAGCTTTTCGATATAGCGGCGGTAAAACGCCCAGACAACTGCTACTAAAATAACAAGCGTTACGATTTCTTGAAAAAAGTTAAAAGCGGGATATAATGGCCCAAGCGGCAAGTGTGCACCTGGTTTAATTCCCTTCCATATAAAATCAATCGCTCCTAGTTGGACAAGAAGGAAACCATAAAAAAACATAATATGCATAATTCCGCTTTTTTTATCCTTCATTAGTTTCGTCTGTCCAAAGACGTTTACCCAAATTTTGTTTAGTCGTTCTTTGATGTTGTTATCAAACTCTACTTTTTTACCGAGCTTTATATACGTGATTCGCGTTTTCACTACGTATACAAATAAGCTAATTGCGTATGCAGTTACTGCTAAAAACGCAATTAAATTAGCCCACAACAACCCGTTCATCAAAAGTACTCCCCTTTCTTTGACTTATTTAGCGATGTTTCGACAGAATATTACATTATTTTTAAATATTCTGAATTTACTCTTAACTCTATTATATGGTGAATGAGCGTTCAGTCAATAGTCATTTTGAAATCTTAACAGAATTATTTTTTGGAATACATCATAGAAGGTTTGGTTTCGGTCAAACTAAGAGGAAATGAGTTGAGGAGAGAATGGATGTGTATATTGTCTTAATCGGATTCGCGCTTTTATTCATTCTAATCATCTTGCTCTATATTGATTATATTCTTGGGCGCAAAAAACATGTCGCTACAAGCACAAGAAAAGAATTTCCGCTTCGAAATTGTGAGCTTCGCCTGTTCATTCATGGAACAGAGTTGTTTGAGGATCTATTCCAAGAAATTAAAAAGGCGACCAAGCATATTCATGTTTTATTTTATATTGCGAGAAATGATGATTTTAGCAAGAAATTTTATTCATTATTGGAGCAAAAGGCACGGGAGGGGGTTGAGGTACGTCTGCTGCTGGATTGGGTCGGTAGTCATAAGCTTTCAAAGCAGATTATTGCCGAGCTCGAGGCCGCCAATGTTCAATTCGCCTTTGCGCATGTGCCTAAATTCCCTTATTTATTTTACAAGGCGAATGTTCGTAATCACCGCAAAATCACAGTAATTGATGGGGTCACTGGCTATCTCGGTGGCTTTAATGTGGGCAAGGAATATGTCGACCAGGATCCAAAGCTATCACCATGGCGCGATTACCATATGCGCCTGCGCGGCGATATCGTCCATGACCTACAAACTCAATTTATTGCCGATTGGCAAAAGGCGACAAAATCTGAAATCAAAGTGCTTTCGCGGAATGATTATTTTCCTTATTATCGTGCTGGGAGAAGTACTGGGCTTGTGTCTCAAATGCAAGCTGGAATGCTTGCAACCGAGTTCGGGGAGGATTTTGCATTTAATGATATCGAGACTACCAGCGAAAGTGGCACTAATCATCAGAATCATATGAGTTCACCAGAAAAGCATGATCGCAGACCCACGAAAATTCAAGCTGTCGCCTCAGAGGGCATCCATATGGAGGACCTTTTATCACACCGAATTCACCAGGCAAAAAAGTCGATATTCATCGGTACGCCTTATTTTATTCCGAGTAAACGCCTGCTTTTTGACTTATTGGTGGCAGCGAAACGAGGGGTTCACATAAAGATTCTTGTTCCGCAAATGGCGGATCATATTCTTGTCCAGGAAGCATCTTATTATTATTTTCGACAGTTGCTTAAGGCTGGCGTTGAGGTTTATCAATTTTTGAATGGCTTTTATCACGCAAAAGCATTACTGTTTGATGACGAAATTTTTGATATTGGAACGACTAATTTTGACCAGCGTAGCATCTTCTTGAATTATGAAATTAATTGTTTTATTACTGACCCGACCTCGATTGCAGAGATTAAATCGGTCATTGATAAGGATTTAGATAAGTCTAAAAGGCTGCAATTAGCAGACCTGGAGAACGTTAGTATGATGACAAAGGTAAAAGAATGGGTAGCAAAGCCGATTGCCAGGTTTTTATAGAGTTAGTAGCTTATTAATGGTCACATAGTGAAGTATCTATGTGACCTTTTTGTTGTTTTGTTTTGGCTGGATTACAATAAAAGGATTCAATAGTACTCTTTTACGCGATTTCATCTCCGATACCCAGCAACAAAAAGGCTGCCCCATTAAAAACCGGGACAGCCTTACGTTCATTATTACATTTTTTCTGGTGCGGACACGCCGATTAGTGCGAGGGCGTTGCGCAAAGTAATTTGGACTGATTTTACTAAGGCTAGACGAGCCTTTGTCTTTTCTTGATTATCCTGATCTAACACTTTTTCCGCATTATAGAAGCTGTGGAAAGTGGATGCCAAATCGTAGATGTAATTAGTGATGCGGTGCGGCATACGCTTTTGTGCTGCTTCAGCAACAGCTGCTGGGAAGTCACCAAGTGCCTTCAATAGCTCTATTTCTTTTTCAGCTCCAATTAAACTAAAGTCAGCGTTGTCGTTCAAGCTAAAGCCTTGCTCCTCACCTTGACGGATAATGCTTGAAATACGCGCATGAGCATATTGAGCATAGTAACCGGGTTTTCGTTTGATTGAGAAACTGCTAAATCTAAATCGAAATCTAAATGAGTATCCGCGCTGCGCATCGCGAAGAAGTAACGAACAGCATCTAAGCCAACCTCTTCAACTAGTTCACGCATCGTTACCGCTTTACCGGTACGCTTACTCATCTTCATTTTTTCACCGTTTTTATAAAGATGGACAAGCTGAATAATTTCCACCTCTAACGCATCTCGGTTATAGCCAAGCGCTTCAATTGCTGCCTTCATCCGTGGAATATAACCGTGGTGATCGGCACCCCAAATGTTAATCAGCTTTTCGAAGCCGCGCTCAAGCTTGTCCTTATGGTAAGCAATATCTGGTGTTAAATACGTATATGAACCGTCCTGTTTGATTAGAACGCGGTCTTTATCGTCGCCCATTGGTGTTGTACGAAGCCAAGTTGCGCCCTCTTCTTCAAAAATATGGCCGTTGTCTCGTAACGTTTTCAATGCTGCATCAATTTTTCCGTTATGGTAAAGCGATGTTTCAGAATACCAAACATCAAAACGGACGCGGAAGTTTTCGAGATCCTGCTTTAATTTTTCCATTTCGTACTTTAGTCCGTATTCACGGAATTTATCAAAGCGCTCCTGATCGTCTAATGCCACGAATTTGTCGCCATACTCCTCAGCAAGGCGCTTACCAATACCGATAATATCAGCACCATGATAGCCATCCTCTGGCATTGGTTTATCGATTCCAAGTGCTTGGAAATAACGTGCGTCGACGGATAGGGCTAGATTATTAATCTGGTTTCCAGCGTCATTAATGTAGTATTCTCGTGAAACCTCATAGCCTGCTTTGTCTAAAATATTGCAGAGTGAGTCACCTACAGCAGCTCCGCGAGCATGACCAAGATGGAGGTCACCCGTTGGATTGGCCGAAACGAATTCAACCTGAACCTTTTGACGATTGCCAACCGTTGATTCTCCATATTTTTCTCCAGCGCTTAAAATGGATGGAATCAATTCAGTTAAATAGCTATTATTCATGTAAAAATTAATGAAGCCTGGCCCTGCAATTTCCATTTTTTCAATCGAGCCTTTGGATTGATCAAAGTGTTGAATCAACTCTTCAGCAATCGCACGTGGTGGCTTTTTCGCAATGCGAGCTAACTGCATTGCCATATTTGAAGAATAATCCCCATGTGCCTTATCTCTTGGAGTTTCTAAAATAACATCTGGAATGTTTTCTTCTGTCGCTAAATTTGATTGAATAACTGCTTGTTTAATTTCTTCTTTAAGCTTTGCTTGAACCTGTTCTGCTATGTTCATTTGCGTTCCTCCTCATATTTAATGTCGAGATGATATGTACCTGCAAGAGTTTCTTGCATAGATAAGTCATATTTCAGGGTAATATGCCCCTCGTTTGATTTGTGGTTGTGATGGTGTGTGAAGTTTTGCGCTTCCGTTACGATTTCCATAAAGCCGTGTGGTGAATGGTAGGTTCCAGACACGGGCTTCCCGGGCGAAACACCATCCGCATATTTAAAGCACCACTCCGTAAAATTAGCATTTCATCATTGGTGATTTTCACAGTGGTATTCACCGTGCCTACCTCCAATACCTCCTGATACCGCAAATACGCCGCTGTTTGCGTTTCCTGATATTGACCGAATGTGATGAGTTCGTAAGTTTCAGGTTGCGTTGATGCTTGAGATGGCATTGTTGGTGACGATGACGATGTGAACTCCTCTGAATTGGCTCGGTACTGGTTTTCACTTTCGAACTTGTTTGCTTGGTCCTCTGTCACCTGCTGTTGCGGGTGGTGGATCACGGTTTTTATATATATTTTAACAGGTGTTTGTGCAGCACGGTCGTCTGGCAACGGCAACACTTCCTTTATTGTTTGCTTTTTGTTTGAGTTTGACTTTTAGGTACTTTTTTTCATTTATTATAACCTTATTAGTATAAGTTTAGAGTTTGGAAAGCGCAAGAAGGGATGATTTTTTACGTTTGTTTTCATTTTTTATGGGGTGGTGCGAGTTTACTTGCCAGTTTGAACGATTTACTTGCTTATAATTCTTGTTTACTTGCTTAATTTTTTAAATACTTGCTATTTTTGTAGGTTTATTTGTTACTTTCATAATACAACCGACTCCACCAACCGAACCGTTGCCCCACACAAAAAAACGGAGACCATCTAATAGTCCCCGTCCTCTAATCGAAAAATAATCCTTATTTTACCCAGCCTAAAATCATTTCGCGGATTAACTTGCTTGCAGTGTTCGCAGTTTGCTCCGAATGGTCGTAGATTGGTGCAACTTCAACTAAATCGGCGCCGACCACACGAACATCTGAATTAGCAATTTCATGAATTGAAGCGAGCAGCTCACGCGACGTAATTCCGCCTGCGTCGACTGTTCCCGTACCTGGTGCATGAGCTGGATCTAGAACATCGATATCAATTGTTACGTAGACCGGACGACCTGCTAGCTGAGGCAAAATTTCCTTCAATGGCTGAAGTACATCAAATTTTGAAATATGCATACCCACCTGCTTCGCCCATTCAAACTCTTCCTTCATACCGGAACGAATACCGAATGAATAGACATTGCGTGGACCGATGAGTTCAGCCGCTTTGCGAATTGGTGTGGAGTGAGAAAGCGGTTCGCCTTCATAACTCTCACGCAGATCTGTATGTGCATCCATATGAATAATAGCAAGATCAGGATATTTTTTGTACATAGCCTTAAAGGCCGGCCAGCTAACGAGGTGCTCACCGCCCATGCCTAGTGGGAACTTATCAGCAGCAAGAATTTGATCCACAAACTCTTCAATCATATCGATACTGCGCTGTGGATTTCCGAATGGCAGGGGAATGTCACCTGCATCGAAGTATTTAACATCCTCAAGCTCGCGATCTAAATACGGGCTGTATTCTTCTAGACCTGGCGATACCTCGCGGATTCTTGTTGGGCCGAAACGCGAACCGGGGCGATAGCTTACGGTCCAATCCATCGGCATTCCGTATAATACTGCCTGGCTTTCTTCAAAGTTCGGATGGCTCTTAATAAAAACGTTACCAGAATAAGCTTCATCAAAACGCATAAAACAGTTCCTCCTTATAATTGGGGACAGTCCCCCAGCACTTCACCGCAGCACAGCAGCGGGGGACTGTCCCCCACTGCTTTACTGTATTAAATCGCCGACGAATTTTGGTAGGACGAAGGCGGCTTTGTGAAGTTCTTTTGTATAGTATTTTGTTTCGATTTCGTGGAAGCGATCATCGCTTACAGCAAGCGGATCGTGCTTCTTTGAACCGACTGTGAACGCCCACATCCCGCTTGGGTAGGTTGGGATGTTGGCAATGTATAAACGGGTAATCGGGAAAATTTCGCGAACGTCCTTTTGCACGTTGCGAATTAGGTCAGCTTTAAACCACGGATTATCGGATTGGGCAACAAACAGACCGTCTTCTTTAAGAGCTTTTGCAATTCCAGCATAGAAGCCTTTCGTAAATAGATTTACGGCCGGACCAACAGGCTCAGTAGAATCCACCATAATGACATCATAAGCGTCTTCACTTTCTGCGATATGCATAAAGCCATCGCCGACCTGAACATTCACTCGTGGGTCATCGAGCATTCCGGCAATTTCAGGTAAGTATTTTTTTGAATACTGTATGACTTTACCATCGATATCTACTAGCGTTGCTTTCTTTACACTAGGGTGTTTTAGGACTTCACGGATTACTCCCCCATCTCCACCGCCGACAACTAATAAGTTCTCTGGATTTGGGTGCGTAAATAATGGCACGTGTGCCACCATTTCATGGTAAACAAACTCATCTCGAACGGAGGTCATCACCATTCCATCTAGTAAAAGCATATTACCCCATTCAGCTGTTTCGACCATTTCAAGCTTTTGAAATTCTGTTTGTTCTGTATGTAAAGTACGTTCCACTTTCATGGTAATCCCAAAGTTTTCTGTTTGCTTTTCCGTAAACCAAAGACCCAATGTAATTCCTCCTTATTAGATGAATAATCATAATGGTCTCTAATAGGTAGTTCTCATACCACGCAAACACAACACGAAGTCCAAATTCACGTTCGAAATCCCACCTAACCATTTCCAATTATCTTGCCCTAACGAAGTAATTACAAACCTTAGAAAAGTATAGTAGAATCCAGCAAAATTGCAAGAGAAAATTTAACGTTTTTGTCGAAATTCAGCATGATAACCTGTTATTCCAAGCCCTGCTTTCTCGAAAAATAAACCGCCCATTTTTTCCCTATTTGTGTTTAAAATCCACCCTAACTCCTCATACTGTTAATATTGATTTTTAACTAAAATTTTCCTACCGTAGTTTTATAAAAAAGTCTGTATTAAAGAACGGTGTTGATTTTTACACTCTGGTGATTGGAGCGGAAGGTGCGAGACTCCTGCGGGAGAAGGTGTCAGGGGAGACCCCACAGGCGCAAAGCGCCGAGGAGGCTCCCAGGACTCCCCGCGGAAAGGGAGTACCTGCAGCGGAAATCACAGACAAAATTAACACAGCCATAAAAAAAGAGAGGTGACTTCAAATGGAGCTTATGACAGACCAGCGATTTCGAAAAACAATCAAATATTTGAGAGCCCTTTTCATAATTAGTTTGTTAGGCACCATCGTAACGTTGCTTCTATTCTTATGTGTATTAGGCTATGCCAAAGTCCTTGGAGCACCGCCACTCGTTGTCCCGCAATCGACACTTTACTATGCTGATGACGGCTCTGTTATTGGTGAAAGCAATTCCAGGACAAAAGCGTTACTGGCTCCCGCTTGATGAGATTTCACCAGCATTTGTTGATGCAATAATTTCAATTGAAGATAAAAATTTCTACAATCATCATGGCTTTGACTATAAACGAATTGCCGGAGCGGCACTTGCTGACATACGAGCGATGTCGATGGTTCAAGGCGCCAGTACGATCACCCAACAGTATTCGCGGAATTTATATTTGGACCATGGCAAGACGTGGAGCAGAAAATTAAATGAAGCGTTCTATTCGATTCGCCTTGAAATGAGCTATTCGAAGGATGAAATATTAGAAGGATACTTAAACACGATTTATTTTGGCAATGGAGCTTACGGAGTTCAAGCTGCAAGCCAGTATTATTTTGGCAAAGACGCTTCTGATTTATCCCTTGCCGAGGCATCTATGCTAGCCGGCGTTCCAAAGGGTCCGGGTGTCTATTCACCGCTTGTTTCACTGGAAAATGCGAAACAGCGTCAAGGCTTGATTCTTGATTCAATGGCAGCCAACCATCTGATTGAAAAAAAGGAAGCAGAGGCCGCGAAAAATGAGAAGCTTCACTTTGTTGGCAAGCATCAGCACACAAAAACGGGAATTGCTCCTTATTTTCAAGATACGGTTCGGCAGGCATTAAAATCCGTATTAAATTTAGATGACCGGACAATCGAGCTTGGTGGATTAAAAATCTACACGACGCTTAATCTGAAACAGCAGAAAGTAGCCGAGAAAACAGTTCACGATTTAATTTCGGCTGAGTCAGATATTCAAACAGGGCTTGTAGCAATGGACCCGCGCAATGGACATGTCAAAGCAATGGTCGGAGGTCGCGATTATGAAAAAAGCCCATTTAATCGCGCTGTTCAAGCGGTTCGCCAGCCTGGTTCAACGATTAAGCCACTTGTCTATTATGCGGCGTTGGAGCATGGCTTTACGCCGTCAACGACGATGAAAAGTGAGCAGACGACATTCCGCTTTGAGAACAATCAGCCGGAATATACACCGCATAATTTTAACAACCAGTATGCTGATAAAGAGATTACGATGGCCCAAGCTCTTGCCTTATCAGATAATGTATATGCCGTCAAAACTCATTTATTTTTAGGAGAAGCGACGCTCACAGAAACAGCAAAGCGGTTTGGCATTTCCTCGCCGATTGAAGAAGTACCGTCTGCAGCGCTTGGTACATCAGGGGTCCGAATGATCGAAATGGCGAATGCCTATAGCTTATTAGCAAATGGCGGGAAACAGGTTGATCCAGTCTTTATTGAAAAGGTAGTCGACCAGCATGGTCATATCATATATGAAAACGAAAAAGAGGAGGAGCAGGTGCTTGAGCCTGAGCTCGCCTATGTGATGACTCATATGATGACAGGCATGTTTGATAAAAAATTAAACGGCTATGCCCGTGTAACAGGGAGTACAGTTGCCAATAAAATGACACGTACCTACGCTGGAAAATCCGGAACAACCGAATCGGATAGCTGGATGGTCGGTTACACACCACAGCTTGTTTCCGCTGTTTGGACTGGCTATGATAAAGGGAAGCCAATTGAATTAACCGTCGAAAAATCGTATGCAAAAAATATATGGATTCAGTTTATGGAGTCTGCCTTGAAGGATGCGCCCGTGAAGAAATTCAAAGCACCTAAAGGAGTTGTTGGGGTGAAGATTGACCCCAGAACGGCTTATTAGCAACAAAGGATTGCCCCGTCAAACGGATGACGTATTTTAAAGCAGGGACGGAGCCGACTGACTATTGTACGGACCATATTGAAAATCCGAAGAAGAAGTCGAAGCATAACCAATCTCCTGTTGAAGCACCTGAGGAAAATGGCGGAAAAGACACTCCTTGGTATAAGAAACTGTTAGGCTCGTAGGCTTTAGGGCTTTAGGTATTTAGCCATCATACCTTTTCCCCAACAAAAAACCCAGGATAAAATCCGGGGTTTTTCGTGTCCTAGCTTCATTTCTCGTAACGTTCGTCACTATTTTACAATTTTTATCCAAAACTGGCAAGATATTTGTTCAAAAAAAATTCTTATTTAGCCAGACCATCTTTTAGTTGCTGGGAAGAGTTTTCCCACATTGCTTGATTATGATTTTGCAAAAATGTTGCTAGTATTTCCTTTGATTTGGCATCCATGTGATCGACGATGATATGGCGCTTTAATGACTTATCCATACGATTCACATGCTCCGGCAATGATTTATAGCCGCGGCGAATTGTGCGGTCCACTGTCATTTCACATGCTGTTACACCTGCATAATACGGTCCTTCCTGTTTGCGGTCAATCGTGACCCAAACGAGCCAATACGGCTTGCCATTTGGCACCTCATCCTTATTCGGTAGGAATTTAATTCCCTTTTCAACGACACTGCGAGCATGCATCGCGCCGACATCGACCTGAGCTTCACCAGCGTCAACATCGATGATGACAGGCGAAATATTATCAAGGCTGAGCGTGCCCGCGCCATAACCACCATGTCCTTCGGTTGGATCGTTTTTAATAATATTAAAGCCGATTGGCTTCTTTTTCTTTTCTTCCATCCCTTTTACCCCCTTAAACTTATGCATTGTAAATATTGCTTGCTCCAATCATCCTCGTCTTGAACTATGAAAACAATCCTGAAAAGAAGTCATTTAATCCGTTTGCGAAAAACGGGATCACAATGTTCATGATTGGGTAAATCGTATATTGGTAAAGCGGTGTTACCACCAGGATTAAAAAAATAAGCACCCCGTATGATTCATATTGTGTTAAGCGAGGACGAATATGGTTCGGAACGACATCCTCGATAATTCGGTAACCATCCAAAGGCGGAAACGGCAGCAGATTGAATACAAACAAGACCATGTTTAATTGAATAAAAATATTAAAGAAATCCATGAGACCCAGTTGCATATTCTCAGCTATACCAAATGCGAGCATGCTGTACCAAGCCAAATAAGCCAAAACAGCAAGCAGCAAATTACTGAGCGGACCCGCAACGGAAACCAATATTCCTGCTAAACGCGGGTTTTTAAAGAAAAAGCGATTCACGGGAACGGGTCGAGCCCAGCCGAACCCTGCGAAAAAAATAAGAATCGTGCCAACCGGATCTAAATGCTTGAGAGGATTCAGCGTTAATCTCCCCTGATTTTTCGCAGTTGAATCACCAAATTTATAAGCAACAAGCGCATGCGCAAATTCATGCACGGAAAAAGCGATGATTAGTGTAACGATAACATAGGGAAATTCCTCTAGCCGATACTGTAAAAAACGTGCTAATTGGTCCAAGCTCTCAACTCCTTCTTCCATACAGCTTTCCTGTTCAGATAGTTTGAGTATACATGAAATGGTACTGATTGTGAAAAATGTTGGTTAGACTCTTGCTTAATGACTGAAAATATGAAAAACTACATACGATAAAGTAACATATCCAAGCTAGGTGACGTTACTTCCAGGCCAAACTGCACGGGACTTCAAAACAAAGGAGAGAGTACAAATGCCATACGTAACAGTGAAAATGTTAGAAGGTCGTACTGAAGAACAAAAAAAGGCATTAGTTGAAAAGGTGACAGCAGCTGTAAGCGAAACAGTAAATGCACCAAAGGAAAACATCGTTGTTTTTATCGAAGAAATGTCTAAAAATCATTATGCTGTTGCAGGTACACGCTTAAGCGATAAGTAAAACAGCTAAAGTTTAAGCTCTCGCTCACACATTATTTTATATGACAAAAGCTAAGCATCCTAGTGCTTAGCTTTTTCTGTCAGTGCGTCAATGTAGGCATAGGCTTCATCCACTTCTTCAATGGTATAACGCTGTTTGCTTTTTAACGTAAAAACCTTCTCTTGGACCTCTTCTTTAGGAAGGTTATTAAAATATAAAACCGTTGAAACAAGCTCCAAAAATCTAGCATTTTGCTCGTTCATATCGCCAAGACAGTCAGGCAAAGCTGGCATATCCACTTCATTTAAACTTAAAAACTCTTTTCCGGAATCGGTGAGCTGGTAGCGGTATTGATAGTAGCCGCCCTTTTTCTCCTTGATTTCATTGAGAAAGCCCATATTGCAAAGCTCTTCGACACGTAATGTTAATTCCTCAGAGTATGGACCATAAAAATGGAACTGAAACCGTTCTTGAAATGGAAACGAGATTTTTTTCGCGATATAGATCATCTTTTGCAATTTTTTCCGTCCGATAATTTCCCGGAAACGGAAATAGCATGGATTATTTTGGCATGGTCTTTTAACAAAACAAGTCAGCTCCTATTGTTCTTAATGGAGGGTTTATTTTCTTGCACACCAAAGGTTGATTTCCGCTCCAGGTGCTCGCTTTCCGCGGGGCGGGCGCTGAGCCTGTCTAGCTACAGCGGCTAGGGGCTTGGGGTCATAAGCCAATCCGTCAAGAAGGTCAAAGAACAACCTTCATGCCGGCTCGTCTTATGCCTGTCGCCCCTGGGCAAGCCGCTTCCGCTTTTCCTACTCCTCGGCGCTTTTGCGCCTGTGGGGTCTCACCTTTCCCGCTGCTCCCGCAGGAGTCGAGCACCTTCCGCTCCTATCAACTTTGTATATAAAATCAATCGAGACAAATCATACTTTTACTGTGCTAGCAATTCGCGGATTTGCTTTTTTATGTTTTTCTTGGTGGTGAGATCATCGAGTAAATCAGCTGGATAGTAGAGTTTGTGGTCCGTTCTTCTTTTTCCAGAAATCGCATCGACAATCTCTGATTCACGTGATAGCTCGCGAAGTTCACCGTTTTTCATCAGAAGGTGGATCGGCAAGCGCTCCTCTTCTTCCCCTGGCCGATAAAAATCATAAGGCAAATCGGACGAAGAATCAACGACCAAATAATAGTCAGGATCGAGGCCTGCTTTCTTAAACAGATCCGATAGCGCAGAGAGCTTCTTATATTCCTTGGCTGGGTCAAACTCAACATATTTAAATAAATTACGATTCATGAAACGGCGTGCCAAATCACTGAGAATCGTATCCTCCTCATCCTGCCATAGTTGGAAATAGAACAGAATGACTGATTCATCTAATTTTAAGTAGTCTTCTAACGTTACTTGATTATGAAAAAATGAAATAAAGTGGACCGGTTCATGGCGGAAGCTGTAATGATTTTCATAGAGCTCCTTAGCCCAGGTGCAGGATTTTCGTTAAAATCACTTCTGCGCTGCGGGTGACAGGGTGGAAATACACTTGCCAGTACATTTGGTAACGGCTCATAATATAATCTTCAACAGCATGCATCCCGCTATGCTTAATCACCACTTGATCCTCACGCGGGCGCATGACGCGCAAAATCCGCTCCATATCAAAATGGCCATAGCTTACCCCTGTAAAATAAGCATCCCGCTGCAGATAATCCATCCGATCCGCATCAATTTGACTAGAAATTAAACTAATAACAAGCTTACTAGAATACGTTTTGGCAATAACCTCGGCGACCTTCGTTGGAAAATCAGGACTAACCCGTTTCAATACTTGATTCACTTCCGTATTGCCTAAAATAATTGCCTGAGTAAATTCCTCATGGTCAAAATCAAACACCTTTTCAAACGAATGAGAGAAGGGACCATGCCCTAAGTCATGCAACAGGGCTGCACATAAGGACAGCAAGCGTTCCTTTTCATCCCACTCCGGACGTCCCTCAAATACATTATCAATTATTCTGCGAATGATTTCATAAACGCCAAGAGAGTGGTTAAATCGGCTATGCTCGGCACCATGGAAGGTTAAATACGTGGTTCCAAGCTGTTTGATTCTTCGTAATCGTTGAAATTCCTTCGTGCCAATCAAATCCCAAATCGCTCTGTCCCGAACGTGAACGTAGCGGTGAACGGGATCCTTAAATACCTTTTCCTCATTTAATTTCTCCGCACCATACTCCATTGTTGACCCCTTTTCGTAAATAACTTCCTTTTATTATAGTCGTTTTTTTCCAGCAATTCATTAAAGATTCAGTGACAAATTTTTAGTAAAAATAAAAATCACCTTAGATTTCCATCGAAGGTGAAGTGCATGTTATTCGAAACGATTGTTGGTGCCTTGGTTTCGATTTTTTATTTTAACTTTTTCTCGATTTTCTCGATTAAGTCATCTTCTGTTATTGCAGCTAGCGGACGATTATTAACAAATGCGAATGATTTTTTGCGGCAGGGACCACAGTACGACTGACAGCCGACTTCAATTTTCGCTTCTGGGTCAAGTTGCTTCAAGCGTGGTATTAACGTTTTTATATTCACTGCCTGACAATCGTCGCAAACTCGAAATTCGTTTGCCATTTAGGACAACCCTTTCTTCATTCAAAAATTATTTAAATCGATTACTATATCGATTGTATTATTTTTCCCATGCAATGAGCAAATTCAAATGTATTTTACAGTTTCTTTTATGCTAATGCAAGTCGAAGTCCTTTCTAGTTTATTGGTCACTTATTAAAACCAATATATAAATATATGCAAAAATCTACTATCCTTTCATTCCTTTTGTATAGAACTTGAAAAAAAAGGGAATCATATAATTATCATCTTAAAATTTTATTTTATTATTATGTTTGGAGTTGAGAATATGAAGATACGTCAAGATGCATGGACGGATGAAAATGATTTGTTACTCGCAGAAACAGTGCTAAGGCATGTTAGAGAGGGAAGTACCCAGCTCAATGCCTTTGAGGAGGTTGGCGATAAGCTTAATCGCACCTCGGCTGCATGTGGCTTCCGCTGGAATGCAGTTGTCCGCCATCAATACGAAAAAGCATTAGATTTAGCAAAAAAACAACGAAAACAGCGTCAAAGAGTTCTTGGTAAGGATCAAAGTGGCAAGAAGAAGCTGCTATACACACCACCAGCCGTACAGGTTAGTGATTTCGAGCCACAAATCATTCATTCCAGTGGAATCGAAGAATTTGCCAATGAGATGGAACTAGAGTTTGCCAATTTAGAGAAAGCAGCCCTAAATGGTTCTTTCGATACTGACCAAGCTGGACAAACTAGTAGTGATGAGAGCTTAGACATTGAAACACCAGAAAAAAGGATCCCTGTTGCAACGCCGGTTCCACAAGCAAGAACACTCACAATGGATATGGTCATCGCTTATTTACAAAGCTTAAATCATTCAAATTATCAGGTTGATATATTAAAAAGTGAGAATGAAAGATTAAAGCGTGAAATCTCTGATTTAAGAAAACAAAATCAAGAGCTTAATGGTAAGATCAATCATCTAGAACAAGATACAGAAACTATTCAAGAAGACTATGAAACCTTGATGAAAATTATGAACAGAGCTCGCAAGCTCGTCCTATTCGAGGAAGAAGACCGCCCGCAAACCACCTTCAAAATGGACCGAAACGGAAACCTCGAAAAACTCGCGGAATAAACGAAAAGCGGAAGGCGCCGTTCAGCGGCGTATGGACTGGAGCACATCGACTGAGATAAAGGAAACACGAAGAGCGAGAGCGATTCGATGTTGACTTATCGTAGGGAGATGGGCGAAGTCCACTAGACGCTGGCGCCTGCAGCTAGACAACTAGAAAAGCGGAAGCGGCTTGCTCAGAGGCGACAGGCATAAGACGAGCCCGGACGGAAGGTCGTTCTTTGACCTTCTGGCCAGATTGGCTTATGACCCCGAGCCTCTAGCCGCTGGAGCTAGACAAGTAGAAAAGCGGAAGGCGCTTGCTCAAGGGAGATAGGTTACAAGGCAACGCATCTATTAAACGAAGTCGCTTCCAGGTGGAGGCGACTTCAGCAATTTTGGGGTTCTTGAGGTCAGACCCCCATAACTAGCCCTCCCCGAGCATTTTCTCGTTGCGCTCGACCACTCGCTTATAATACTCAGAAAACGGTGGGATTTCATCCTCGCTCAGCTGACCAGAGTATATTTCTCCACCTGTTTCTTTTAATGCTTTTAAAAATCGGACCATTACATCCGAGACCGTTAGTTCTTCGCCGAATAATTCAGTTAGGGATGCCATTACGTTCGGATTGACATTTGGATAAGTGAACTTAGTTGGCTCCTCCTGTTTTGCTTTTTCATAAAAGTTCTTAATGAGCTCTGCACGCTTGGCTCCGCTTCCTGATACACAGACGTATATTTGAACAGCGACGCCATTACGTAGGCGACGCTGCGAAATTCCCGCAAATTTCTTCCCACTAATACTCAAATCAAAGCTTCCTGGGCAATAAGACTCCGTAATCTCCCTGGCCTCAATCTCGTGCGACGGAAAATCAGCAAACATTTTCTTGATTAAGAGCCACATTGTTTCATAGCCTCGATTGATATCGATTCCCTTTTCAGCTTCAGGGAAAACAAGCGTCAGGTTCAGGACACCTTCATCGAGTACAACGGCTAAGCCGCCTGAATTCCAGGACAATATAATGATAGTTTTGGTCTTCTAAATATTGTAGTCCTTCTGCAAGGTGAGGGAGCTTCGTATCTTGTATTCCAAGCACGACCGTTTGATGGTGAACCCATGCTCTTGCCGTCGCAGGCGACTTTCCGGCTCCGACCGAGGCACACAATGTATCATCCATCGCAAACGACTGTAATGCATCAAATTGCGGACCTAATCCGGACTGATCAATGATTCGCCACTGGGGCTGGTTCAATAGTTGCATGTTTTGGCTCCTTTTTTTGTGGTTATTATACCACAGATAAGGTGGGGGCTTAAAAATATGGGGTGAGTGGAGCGTTAATCGGCAAACATGGAGATTCTGCACTGGCCAAGAAAGATTTATCGGCCCTATTTGGGGATTTATCGGCCCTAATTTCATTTTATCGACCTTATTTCATAGTTTATCGACCTTATTTTTGATCTTACCGGCCAAAGTGGATAATGTCATACCCTAGAATCTAGTCCGTCCCAATTTTACCCGGTCGCCTTTCTGATTTTACCAGGTCGCATTTGGAAATTTATCGGTCGCTTCGAACTTTTTATCGGTCGCATTTCCAATTTTATCGGTCAATGTGGATAATGTCACTCACCCAATCATTCGCTGCACAATAGCTTCCCCTCAACACCCACCCAACAAAAAAGAACCAGTCCGAAAACTGGTTCCTCTCATTACTTATTGA
Source organism: Bacillus sp. T3 (assembly GCF_033449965.1). NCBI lineage: Bacteria > Bacillati > Bacillota > Bacilli > Caryophanales > Bacillaceae > Bacillus > Bacillus sp. T3. The sequence continues at coordinate 308,704 of NZ_CP137761.1, read as the reverse complement.
TCTAACGCTTGTCCTGCTGTAATCAACGCGAGCTTGTAAACATCCTCTTCGTTACAGCCGCGAGATAGGTCATTAACTGGGCGATTTAATCCTTGTAAAATTGGACCAACTGCCTCAAAGTTACCTAAACGCTGCGCAATTTTATAGCCGATATTTCCTGCTTCTAGGCTAGGGAACACGAATACATTCGCATCACCTTGAAGCACAGAGCCTGGAGCCTTTGCCTTCGCAACTGACGGAACAAACGCTGCGTCAAATTGGAATTCACCGTCAATAACTAATTGAGGTGCACGCTCTTTAGCCACTACAAGCGCGTTCGCAACCTTTTCTGTTTCCAGGTGATTTTGCAGAGCCCTTAGTTGAGAAACTTAACATCGCTACACGTGGCTCGATATCAAACATCTCAGCTGTTTTCGCACTTTCAATCGCAATTTCAGCTAAATCATTGCTATCTGGTGCGATGTTAATCGCGCAATCAGCAAATACGTATTTCTCATCTTCACGAACCATGATGAATACGCCAGACGTTTTTGAAACGCCCTGTTTTGTTTTAATGATTTGAAGTGCTGGGCGAACTGTGTCAGCTGTAGAGTGGATTGCACCACTTACTAGGCCAACAGCTTTGTTCGTATGTACAAGCATTGTACCGAAGTAGTTTTCATCCAGTAAAATTTTGCGAGCATCTTCTTCGGTTGCTTTGCCTTTACGGCGTTCAACGAAGGACGCAACTAATGCATCCATATCTGCGTAATTTTTTGGATCATAAATTTCGCAAGCTTCTAATGAAACATTAAGTTCAGCTGCTTTTGCTTGAATTTGCTCAATATCACCAACTAAAACAGGTGTTAACACCTTTTCAGCGCCCAATCGGCCTGCAGCCTTCAAAATTCGTTCGTCAAGACCTTCTGGAAACACAATCTTCAGGTCACGGCCTGAGACTTTTGCTTTTAAATCAGTAAATAAATCTGCCATTAAAAATTACCCTCCTAGAAAAACTCTCTATTTAAGAATACTCTTCCCAATTCTAAATTCAATATGCTACCGTTTACTTTAAAAAAGTTGTTTTATTCACAACGTTTTTAATTGTAAGAATAATAAAAACAACCCATTTTCCATCCTTCTCCAATTCCAAATTCACCCTTCAACTGACAAACTGTGACATTTTCCACAATCAATAGTGTTTATTCGTATGTGTCCGGGCTAAACTGTGATATAGTATTGTTGAGAAAATTTAGAAACGCTTTAGGAGTGAATAAATAATGAGTGAAGCAGCACAAACTCTTGATGGTTGGTATTGTTTGCATGATTTCCGTACGGTTGATTGGACAACCTGGAAAATGTTATCAAGTGATGAGCGCCAAACTGCGATTCATGAATTTTTAGCGCTTGTTGAAAAATGGAATACGACTCAGGCTAACAAAGAAGGCAGCCATGCTCTTTATACGATTGTTGGGCAAAAGGCGGATTTCATGATGATGATTTTACGTCCAACAATGGAAGAGTTAAATGAAATTGAAACCGAATTCAATAAAACAAAATTGGCGGAATACACAATTCCAGCACATTCTTATGTATCGGTGGTCGAATTGAGCAATTATTTACCTGCTGATGAGGATCCATACCAAAACCCACAGGTTCTTGCACGACTATATCCGATTTTACCTAAAAATAAATACGTTTGTTTCTATCCAATGGATAAACGCCGCCAAGGCAATGATAACTGGTACATGCTACCGATGGAGGACCGCCGCAGCATGATGCGCAGCCACGGTATGATTGGCCGTAAATATGCAGGCAAAGTTAAACAAATCATCACTGGCTCTGTTGGTTTCGATGATTACGAGTGGGGCGTAACCTTGTTCGCTGACGATGTCCTTCAATTTAAAAAGCTCGTATATGAAATGCGTTTTGATGAAGTGAGCGCACGTTATGGAGAATTTGGTGCATTCTTCGTCGGAAATATTTTAGAAGATGATGCAGTAGGCAAATTTCTTCACGTAAATTAATAGCTCGAGCCCATAAATAATGCAAAGGAGGCTGCAACCCTAAATGGATTGCAGCCTTCTTGCAATTAAAAGCCAAGGCTCATTGTGTTCCGGATGAGAGCCTGCGCGGCTGTCTTGATTTAATCCGTCGATTCTTTCCATGTCCTCCGCAGATAATTCAAAATCGAACACTTTTGCGTTATCAATAATGCGTGATTCTTTAATAGACTTTGGAATGGTTACGACCCCATGTTGTAGATCCCAGCGCAGAATAATTTGAACAACAGATTTTTGATATTTTTCAGCAAGCTCTTCAAGAAGCGGCTCGTTTAGGAGCTGTCCTTGTTTTAATGGCGACCAAGCTTCCATTTGGATTCCCTCTTTTTTACAAAATGCTAGCAGATCTTTTTGTGTCAAATGAGGATGGAACTCAACTTGGTTAACCATCGGCTTAATCTCTGCTTCACTCAATAAATCTTCTAAATGATGAACAAGGAAATTACTTACGCCAATTGCTCGCACTCGGCCATCCTTGTATAGCTTTTCAAATGCTTTCCATGTCTCTTTGTATTTCTCCTTACCAGGCCAATGAATTAAATAGAGGTCCAAATAATCTAGACCTAGCTTGTTAAGACTTTTTTCGAAAGCCGCTAGAGTGGATTCATATCCTTGATCGGCATTCCAAAGCTTCGTTGTAATAAATAATTCTTCACGGGGAACGCCAGATTCTCTTATAGCCTGACCGACACCTTCTTCATTATGATAAAAAGCTGCCGTATCGATGCTCTTATATCCATTTCTTATTGCGGCTGCAACAGATTGGACAACCTCCTGACCATCGGCAACCTTAAATACTCCTAATCCTAGCCACGGCATTTTCACACCGTTGTGTAATGTAGTTGTATCTTTTAAACTAGTTGGTATCATGTTAATCCTCCTATTTTTGAGATATGCCGCTTCACAACAGGGCCATTCTTCTGAAGACTATTTGAGTTAAACTTATGCTATTGCTGCTGCAAAGATGGCAGTAAAGGCATTGTTCTGAATACTATTTGAGTTAAGCTCTGGCCTCTTGAACCTTTGAAATATACTGTTTTGCATATTCAGTAATTTTGTCATAATCACCTGTTTTCGCTGGAGCAACTAAGTTTCCACCTACACCGACAGCCACACAGCCATTTTTGATCCATTGACCGATATTATCTAAATCGACTCCACCAGTTGGCATGATGTTCACCTGTGGAAGTGGTGCTTTCACACCCTTCACAAAGTCTGGACCAAATGCGCTACCAGGGAATAGCTTAACGATGTCGACTCCCGCTTCTAATGCCCGTTTCATTTCTGTGATTGTCATACAGCCAGGCATGTAGGGAATTCCATATAGGTTACACAGCTTTGCTGTCTCCTCATCAAATGCAGGACTCACAACGAATTGCGCACCTGCTAGAATAGCAATTCTTGCTGTTGCTGCATCGAGTACTGTACCTGCCCCAATTACGACGTCATCAGTCTGTGCGTAAAAGGTTGCTAGCTCTTTAATCACTTCATCGGCACCTTGAACAGTGAATGTAACTTCTATTCCTTTAATGCCGCCTTTTACACATGCATCAGATATCGCAACAGCTTCTTTTTTTGAATCTGCCCTTACTACGGCTACTACACCACATTCTGCAATTTTTGATAAAATTTTTATTTTTTTCATATTGACCTCCACTTTTCAATTAACTGTACCTTTTATTGACAATTCTATACTTGATTTTACAAAAGATTTAACATACCGTTATACTATAGAACGGCGTTTTAAAATTGGCTCTACTATCATAAAATAACTAAAACAAAAGAGGTAGAATACGAATGTCTAATGTTCAATCACTCGAACGAGCCCTAACTATATTAAATAAACTTTCTGAATATCCAGATGGCATTCAGATTTCACGCCTTGCTGAGCAGGTTGGATTAACAAAAGGTACGATTCATAGATTATTAGCTACTTTAGCGAACATGAATTATGTTGTGAAAGATGAAGAAACAGATAAGTATAAACTCGGTTTACAAGTCCTCTTCCTTTCAAGAAATCTGTTAAATAACTCGAATATCGTAAATATAGCAAAACCATACTTAGAAAAACTAAGTCAAGAAGTTAATGAGACCGTGCATTTATGCATCGAGGACAACGGAGAAGTTATCTACATTGATAAAATCGAAAGCAATCAAACCATCCGCATGTATTCCCGCATAGGTAGCCGTGCACCTATGTATTGCACTGCAGTAGGAAAAGTCTTACTTTCAGGTAAGAATCCAGACGATTTTAATGAAATGGTTTCAAAAATAGACTTCATTCCGAAGACTCCTACAACGATCACTTCTAAAGAAGATTTTATTAATGAAATTGAAAAGGTAAAAGTACAAGGTTTTGCCCTAGACAATTCCGAGAATGAAGCTGCATTAAGATGCATTGCCTCTCCAATCTATGATCATACCGGTAAAATCATCGCAAGCTTCAGTATTTCGGGACCAAGCAATCGCGTAACAATGGACCTGATTGACGACAAACTGATTGAAAAAGGAAAAGAGTATAGTATAGCCATCTCAAGGAATCTAGGCTACACTGGTTCTTGATAATAGAAGGTATTCTCTAATTAGAGAATACCTTTTTTATTTTTTTGCTTTGTTAAATTTGTCTGTTGATTTCCGTTCCAATCAACAGGGTTCTTTAACACAGACACTTCCTAATATCAGTTGTTACTGGTTCACTAGTTTGCCCTGCATGTATTCTTCTAAACCGCTTTTATCAGGCAGGCCATCATTATCTCCCGGTGACATTACGGCTAGTGCTCCAATCGCAGCGCCTCGCTTTACAGCCTCTTCCAATGGTAGACCTTCAAGAATCCCACTGATTACTCCAACAGCAAATCCATCACCAGCCCCAACCGTGTCTACAACTCGCTCAACAGGGAAACCCTCGGTGTAGAATTGCATACCTTCCGAGCTTGTGAAGGCACCTTTGGCTCCGAGCTTAATCACTACGGTTTTCACTCCTGATGAATGATAGT